>JAQGOF010000111.1 GCA_028293745.1 Gammaproteobacteria bacterium
CTTCCTCATGATGGGGCGGGACATGCGTGCCATGGAGCCGACTGAGCTGTTGTTCTGGGGTGTCATGTCGCTCGGTGTCACCGCAGGGTTCGTCGCGGCCTATCCGGTCAATGTCTGGATGGTCAAACGAGCTCTCAAGCACGGGCTGATGACCGACCGCAAGGCCCAACGACACTCCGATTCGGCGATGAAGCAACCAGCTGCGCACGGCGATCACGTCCAGCAGAGCGGCCAACCCGAGCACGGGGTTCAGCACGGTGCTCACTCGATGGAATCCGATGCGACGCGCCCGCAGCTGGCAGCGGTGGCGGGCGTGTCCTTCCTTGCACTCGCGACAGGCATGATTGCACCTGCAAACTGGCGCAATCTCACCCTCTCCGCGCGCGACGTCGGAGGAGCGATTATGCCACCCGGCATGATCATGGAGCGCAACACACCGGCCGAAGCCATGCACGATATGGCGGCGGTCAATCCGCGCGACGTCGCGACAAAGTACGGTCTGGATGCGCGGGGCGATCGGGAGCTCGCGCCCCGGATGGAAGGGGAAGTGAAGGTGTTCGAGCTGGCAACCTCCGTGATCCGCTGGACGATTCTTCCAGGGGTTACCGTCGACGCGTACGCCTTCAACGGACAAATTCCAGGACCCCGCATTCATGTCCGCGAGGGCGATCACGTGCGCATCGAGGTTACGAATCGACTGCCCGAGACTACGACCGTTCACTGGCACGGGCTCATCTTGCCGAACGTCATGGACGGTCCGGCGAAGATCACCCAACAACCGATCGAGAGCGGGCAGCAGTATCGGTACGAGTTCACGGTTGTTCAGTCCGGGACCTATCTCTATCACTCACACGATCATGTTGATCGGCAGCAGGCCCTCGGCCTGTACGGTGCGCTCATTATCGAGCCCGCACGGCCTGACCCGAGTCTGCACGCCGATCACGACTATATCGTGCAGTTGCAGGAGTGGCTTTTGCGCGAGGGACTCACCTTTCCCGCGATGCCTATGGATGGCGCACAGCCCAATTACTTCACGATCAACGGGCGCGCCTATCCGGCCACCGACACAATCCACATGCGCGTCGGTGAAACTCTGAAAGTCCGCTTCATCGGCTCGAACAACGGCTTTATTCATCCGATGCACATCCATGGGGGTCCGTTTCAGGTCGTCGCCATCGACGGCCAGACGCTCGAGCCCAGCGCGCGCTACTTCGCGGACACCGTGAATGTAGGACCCGGGCAGCGCTTCGATGTAATCTGGAAAGCCCGGCAGTCCGGCAAGTGGCTCATTCATTGCCACATCGGCCATCACACCACGAACAACAATGTCGAAACACAGGGCGGTGGAGGGCTGATGATGATCATCGATGCGACGTAGTCGGGCGCGAGCGCTTTGGGGCGGTGGCGTACGCTGCTCGTGTTGCTCCGGTGTCAATTCTCATCGCACAGGCTCGAATACCAGTATCGCCGCCTTTTGAGCGCCGATTGCCTGAGATGCGACATAGAAGGCATTCAATTCCGGCACCCAGAGCGAAGTACCTGAGCCCGGCCTGGTCTTGATCTTCGAGATCACGTCGTAGTGGTTGGGGTCCTTCTGCTCGTAGACATAGATCCAGCCTGGCGAGGCCTCCGGCGTCCCATACCAACGCCCGCCCGTCATGTAGATGCGCTCGAGCTTGGAGTCGTAATACACCCCATCCATTGTTTCGGGTGCCGGCAGACTTTGAATTTCCTTGCCCGAGAGGCTGTCGTAGACGGTCATCTGCGGGGGAATCCGGGTACCGACGAACAACCGGTGCCGGGTCCGGTCGAGAGCCATGTCGGCGGCACCGTCACCCCTGGCGGGCCAGCTCTTGATGAGTTCGCGCTTGCGCGTGTCGAATTGATAAATCAGATCCGCGCGGGAGTCGCAAGCAAGCAGGATTCCGTTGTCCTCCATCGCGAGCTGGGCGAGATGGCCGGGGCGGGGCGTCGGGGCGATCATGTCCGCGAGAAGCCGGTCATATCCCGCGCCACGCCTGGTCTGCAGGATACCCACGCGTCCATACGCATCAAATCCTGCGTTCTGGCCGCCGTAGCCGAAGTAGATGAAGTCCGTGGCAGGATCATAGAAAAGACGGTTCGGATCAGGCTCTATCTTGAAATCCTCAACCGGCCACAAGGTCTCGCCTTGGAACACCCTCACGTGGCCATCGAGGCTGGACACATACAGTTTGTTGAAGTCACCTCCCAGGAACAGCGCGTCCTGGGCATCCTTGATTCCGGTGAGGCTCTTGATCGGCTTGCCGCCAATCAAGTCCACAACTTCCAACGTATTGTTGCTCACGGCGGCGACAAACAGGCGCTTCTTCTCCAGATCCACGCCCATGTGATCGAGGCGCCCTGTGACTCCAGGCAGCGGAATCGTCCGCACCAGCTTGAGCGCCTGCTTGTCCTGGGCGGATGTCCGGACTGCGGACCCGGCGAACAGGGCAACGCAGCACACCGTAAGAAGAAGCTTCGTCATGGAATGTTCGAGCTCGAATGGCGTAGATCCTCATGACGTTGTCGGCCCGAAGTGTGCGGAGCATTTCAGCGCACACCTGGTAGTGTTTCAGTTGCAACAGTGCCGCTGCAGCACCGATCGCCTTGGACACGAGGCAGTCTCAGTTTGCCTCGTATACGCGGATCTCGGCGCTCTGCTCACCCTGCCTTGGCGCAGCCGCGAAGAGTCTTCCCCATTCGGGGACGAACAGGCCGGTTTGCGTGTGGGGCGGCGTCGGGTAGTGCGCGATCCTGTCGTAGTGCTGATGATCTTTATCTTGGAACACTTCGAGAAAGCCTGCACTGGCTAGCACGTAGACGCGCCCTCTGCGCGAGTCATAGAAGAGGTCGTCCGAAGGGCCCGCGATTTCACGGGACGCGATTTCCTTTCCGGTCTCCGTGTCAAAAACGAGCATTCGCGACGGAGTCCAGGTTCCCACGAACAACCGGTGATGCGCTTCATCGAGTGCCATCGGAAAATTACCTTGTGCCGACGTGACAGGCCAACGGGCCAGGACCGTGAGTTGGGTGCGATCGATGACTTCGATTTCCTTCTTGTCTGGAACATTGACAAAGATGCGATTTCCCGTCTCCTCCAACCGAAATGATTCGGGATGGGCATCGATCACGATGTCACCGGACTTGTTCCCGTTCGAGTCCAGAAACGCAAGGCCTCCGGTTCCCTCCGTTCGTTTCCGTAGCTGCTTGGCCCCGGCATATCCAACGATCGCACGATTCCCGCGGCCGTCATAGCGGATGTTGTCGGCATCGTCAGGTAACTTCGCGCTCGCGATAACTTGAAACGTTGTCCCATCAAGAACCTTGGTGACGCCGTCAAGAGCGCAAGCGACGAAAAGTCGATTGCTGGTAGCGTCGTAGAACACCCCCTGCGGCTCGGCGAAATCTGCAATGGTGCGCAAGTGATGCCCGGCTTTCAGATCGATCACCTCGAGCGTGTGATTCTCAACCGCGGCTACGAACAGACGCCGTCCTTCGACGTCCACGCCAAGGTGATCGATGCGGCCTTTGACGTTCGGCAAGGTGATTTGGGTTCTCAGCGACAAGGCCGAGGACGCTTGTCCGGCGGCCAGGTTGCTCAAAGCGAGCAGTGTTATGACGAGCAGTCTCAGGATGCGGTATTTCATCGGGCTGCCTTCACGGTTAGATCGGCGAGAGTGTCATCCTACCGGTGCGTGAGCCTGGTTGCTGCATCGAGCTCGAATGTCGGCAGCGTCAGACGAATTCTCCGGCCGATGCTGCTACAGTACGGGGCGTAGCACCCAAATAGACGCCGGATGCGCCAGGGTGGCCCGCGCAGCCAGATAGAGTCGATCGGTATCGGGTGAGAATAGCCCGGTTCGGGCACCGCCCACCGTCGCGAGATGTCCGATTCTGCGAAATTGATCTCCATCCTGTGCGAAGGTGTCAATGAATCCTTCGCCACAGATCACGTAGACGCGATGACGCTTCGCGTCCACGAACACATCATCGGAGTCGCCGCACGTATCAAACGAGCTCAACAAGCGCCCGTCCTGCGCCTGAAACACGCCGACCCGTGCGGGATGGCGAAACACGGCGAGTACGTGCCCGGATTCATCCAGTGCAAGTGGGTAGTTGGCCCGCAGGCCGCCGGTTTGCCAACTTGCTACCTGCTTGTCACTTGTCTGGTCCACGACGGCAATGGCATGCGCGTCGGGTACGTTCACGAAGATCCGCGGTCCGGCGCTCTCGAGTCGAAAGCTCTCCGGGTGCCCTTTGAGTCCAATCTCTCCCACTTTGCTGTGCGTCTTGGCATCGATGACTGCCAGCGCGCCGTCTCCATAACCGACGAATACCCGCGACGCACGGTCATCGACGCGCACATTGTCTGCATCGGACCCCAATGCAATCTGTCCGCCGGGAGTCAGATCGGCCCCTTGAAACAGCCGCACGGAGCCGTCCCCGGCGTTAGCGACATAAACAGTGTCGGTCGACGGCACGTAGGCGATTCCTTGTGGCTCTCGCAGCCCACTGAGTGTGCGAATCGTGTTGCGCTCCTTGAGATCGACGACGCCCATGCTGTCGTTACCCAGTTCGGCAACGTACAGTCTTTGACGAGGAACATCGATGGCGAGATGATCGATTCGGCCGCGAACCTCACCCAGCGGTATCTTCGCTTCGGTCTCCAATCCTGCGGGCTCCTCGTGTTTTACCGAGGTATCAGCCGCAAACAGAGCTTGCGGGATTCCCGGTAGAGTCCCGAGAAAAATCAAGGCAAGTACGTTTCTCAAGACACCACTTCCGAGCAACCTGATGTCATCAGATCCATCCGGCAAGATGGATGGCTATTCCGGCGATTGAGCAGGCGAGCAGGGTTGGAATCATCCCCACCTTGAAGCGGAACAGACCGATCATGGCGAGCGCCGACAGCACGAGCGCTGGGACGTTCAGCGTGTTGAGAACGGGCGCCTGCAACGTCATCCCGTAGGCGTGCCGCTCGTCGACCTGGCCGAAGAGGGTGTGAAGACCAAACCAGATCGCAAGGTTCAGGATCACTCCCACCACGGCAGCGGTGATTGCGGCCAGGGCGGCGCTCAACGCCCGGTTGTTCCGAACCGCCTCGATATAGGGGGCGCCCAGAAAAATCCACACGAATGAGGGTACGAAGGTAGCCCATTGGGCGAGCAGGCCGCCGAGGGTGCCCGCGAGGGCTGGGGAGAGTGTCCCGGGGTGTCTGAAGGCCGCCATGAAGCCTACGAACTGCACGACGCTGATGAGGGGCCCTGGAGTGGTTTCAGCGAAGCCGAGACCGACTAACATCTCCTGCGGCTTCAACCAGTGATAATACTCGACAGCCTGCTGAGCCATGTACGCGAGCACTGCATACGCCCCTCCAAAGGTGACTACGGCCATCCTGCTGTTGAACGTCGCAATGGCAGTGAAGACATTCCCCGGACCCAACGTCGCCAGGAGGACCAGAAGCGGGGCCAGCCATATCGACAGGCCCAGTACCGCGACCTTGATAAAGCGCTGCAGCGATGGCCGCACGTGCTCGGGGATTTCTCGAGCAAACGCACCATCAATCGCTGCGGGGCCCTCCACGACACGCTTCGATGAGCCCGCGTGTGGCGAGGCCTGAAATCCACTGAGCCCAGCGGCATTTCCGATAAACCCCAGCAGCGCGGCCACGGCGATGACGATCGGAAACGGCACACTGAAGATGAAGATGCCGATGAAAGCGAGTGCGGCAATGCCCACCATCGCCCGGCTGCGCAATGCCCGCCTGCCCACGCGCAGGACCGCCTCGAGAACCACGGCCAGCACGGCTGACTTGAGGCCGAAAAATAACGCCTGCACGCCGCCGATTTCACCGAACGTTGCATAGACCCAACTCAGCACGCCGAGAGAGATCAATCCCGGCAATACGAATAGCGTCCCGGCAACGAGGCCTCCGCGGGTCCGATGCAACAACCAGCCAATGTAGATCGCCAGCTGATGTGCCTCCGGACCCGGCAACAACATGCAGTAGTTCAGCGCGTGGAGAAATCGCGTCTCGCCAATCCACCGTTTCTCCTCGACCAGAATACGGTGCATGACGGCGATCTGGCCCGCCGGGCCGCCGAAGCTCAGCAGTGCAACACGCACCCACACCCGAATCGCTTCGCGGAAGGAAACACCGTGGCCTGCTGCGATGCCCGCGGATGTTCCTGGGAGGGAATACTCGGACATCGCGCCTGCCTCAGTCGCCGGGGCGGCAGGCCCGGGTTGACGAGCGGCACGTGGATGATTCTGGAGGTCCGATCACGAGCCGCGCTTCACGTTGGCACGATCGAGCGCTGCTCTGAGGCCCTGCGCAAGTTTCTGCGCGTCATCGTTTGCCCAGAAGTGCATGAAGAACAGGTGTGGCGAGTCGTCAATCATGTGGCTGTGCAGCGCCGTCACTTCGATCCCGTTCTCGCGAAGGGTTTTCAGAACTGGGTTGACCTCACCGCCCAGCAGGACGAAGTCGCCCGTGATCGCGGCCTTGCCCGCGCCTGTGGGTTGAAAGTTGATCGCGATCGCCGTCCCCATGGCTGGCGCAACCGCCATGCCGCGTTCCGTAATAGCTTCGGCTCGCGGGATGCTGAACTGATACACCCCACCATTCGCCTTGCCTTTGAAGCCGAGGGTTGTTTCGAGCGCGACGGTGTCGAGATCGAGGGGCGGCGGGGATGGCGGAGGTGGAGCGCTCGCGGGGGTTTTGCTCAGCGCCAGCGCAGCATTCAGAGTCTGTGCCAATTTAACCGGATCGCCTGTACCACCCACGTGCATGTAGAGCACGGGGCTCGAGGTCCGCATCAAGTGATTGTGTACTGCAGTGATTTCAACACCGTCATCGACCAACCGCTTCATGACCGGGCTGATTTCGGTGTCAGTCAACACGAGATCGCCCATGAACATGGCTGCTGTTCCCATCTGCTGGAATGCGACCCAGCCGCCCAGCGCCAGAGCGGGTTTGATCGCAGCCCCGTCGACCGTGACGTGCAGGTCCGAGCGCGGGAACGAAAACTTATGGATACCCCCCGGCTGGTCCGTGCCTTTTCTGCCGATCGCCTGGTCTACCTTTGACCAGTCGTAGTCGGCAGCTCCCGCAGAAATCGCGATGGACAATCCAATGAACGTGGCGAGATGGGTGGCTAAACGTCGCATTTGTTGCACTCCGGCCGTGGTTGTCGGCATTCCGCGCGGCCTGCGCTACCCGCAGCCGCGTGCGCTGTAGTTAAGAGTATAACGATCAGGTAATATTATCTACAATGACGACCCAGGCTCCAGCGTGGCTCTTGCTGATCACCAATCTGCCGGGGCGCAATGCAACCGTTCGAATGCGTATGTGGCGGGCCCTCAAGTCTGCGGGGGCGGGAATGATGCGCGATGGCGCGTACGTTCTGCCCAACTCGGACCGTTCCCGAGAGGTGTTCGAGGAACAGGCGGTTGAAATGCAGGAAGCTGGAGGGCTTGCGCATATCGTATCGTTCGAAGCGGCTTCGCCTGCGCAAACCACGTCTCTCGTTGCGCTGTTTGATCGCACAGGCGAGTACGTGGAGGTGATTCAGAGTCTCCATGCGCTCAAGAAAAAGCTTGCGAAGCTGGACGAACTCGACGCACGCCAGGAGCTCACCAGTGCAACCCGAGAGGTCGCCGCAATCGTGGCGCGGGATTTCTTTCCGGGCGAGGCTCGCAAGCAAATGGAAGGGGCACTTGCCGATGCAGAGACCGCGATCAACGCCCGCTTCGCGCCCGATGAACCCAGTACGGCACAGCGCAGCCTCAGTCAACGCAACGCAAAGGACTATCGTGGCCGCACATGGGCGACGCGAGAGCATCTGTGGATCGATCGAGTCGCCTCCGCATGGTTGATTCGGCGGTTCATCGACCCCAAGGCGAACTTTGTTTGGCTCAAACGGGTAATTGACTGCCCAAAGCGGGCCGTCGGCTTTGATTTTGACGCGGCAGAGTTTACCCACGTGGGTTCCAAGGTCACCTTTGAGGTGCTCGTGGCGAGTTTCGACCTGGAGCACGATAGGGGACTCGTGCGCCTCGGAGATCTGATCCATCACCTGGATGTTGGCGGTATCCCGGTCAGTGAGGGACCGGGGCTTGCAACCATCATGGCGGGCGCGCGCGCATTGCAAAAGGACGATGATGCCTTGTTGAGGGCCATGACGCCTGTGTTCGATGCTCTGTACGCGGGATACGTGAATGCGAAGACGTAATCCAACCGGCTCGATACGGAATCGGAGGGATCATGACGAACGAGATCGGACGGCTGGCTCTGCTGTGGCGTGGCGATCGCGAAGCGCGTAATACAGCAAAACCGCAGACCAGCCGGCTGCACCGCGTCTTTGAGGCGCTGGCCTTGCGCGACATCCACGCGGAACCGGCAGTGTATTCCGATGACATGGCGGAGGAGGTGCGCGCACAACTTTTGGGGTTGGACGGCGTCCTCGTGTGGGTTGATCCGCTCTCTGACGGTCAAAACCGGAGCAAGCTCGATGCGATGCTGCGTGAGGTCGCATCCAAGGGTGTTTGGGTCAGCACCCACCCCGATGTCATCTTGAAGATGGGAGTCAAGGAGGTGACCTACCGGACGAGGCATCTTGGCTGGGGCACGGACACTCAGCTCTATCGATCCGTCGAGTCTTTCCAGCAGGAGTTTGGGGGCCGCCTGCGGTCGGACCGGATGCGCGTGCTCAAGCGGAACCGGGGTAATGGGGGCCAAGGCGTTTGGAAAGTCGAGCTCCTGTCTGCGGCGCCCGCCGGCGACACGGTTCGCGTGCTCGAAGCGCGCCGGGGCAGTGTACCGGCAGATATGTCGATCGTTGACTTCATGAGGCGATGCGAGGAGTACATCCGCGACGATGGTTGCCTCATTGATCAACCATTTCAGGCACGCTTGCCGGACGGCATGATCCGCTGCTACATGGGCTCGGATCGAGTCGTTGGTTTCGGTCATCAGCTCATCAAGGCGTTGATCGCACCGCCGCCCGAGGGGCCGGATTCACCCTCGGCGCAGCCTGGCCCCCGCATCATGTATTCCGAGTCGGCGCCTCAATTCCAAGATCTGCGAACACTGATGGAGTCCGAGTGGACTCCTCGGATGGCGCAGACGCTCGACATCCCGGGAGAGTCACTCCCCCTGATATGGGATGCCGACTTTCTCTATGGAGCCAAGACCAGCGCTGGGGAAGACACCTATGTTCTGTGCGAGATCAACGTAAGTTCCGTTTTTCCCATTCCGGACGACGCTCCCGCGCGGATCGCGCAGCTCGCCGCAGCCCGGCTGCGATCTTCACATGTTCCGACCACGGGCAAGGCGTGATTGAGCCGGGACGACTGCGGTAGTCCTGGTTTTTTAAATTCCGCGGAGGATTTCCGCGCCGCCTGCGTCTTTGGTGATATAGGCCCGGCACATAACGGAGCCGAGCCGTGAGCATCGAAGGGGGGCGAATGGTCACTCGGCAGCAGTGCCTGTACACGATATCCTGCCTTGCCAGATTCATCGAATGGCGCCTGATCGCGGGAATCCGCGTAATGTGGCGGGTCGGGCTCCTTGCGACTGCCTCGGCACTGGCAGTGGCCGCCAGCGCCAGGAATGACGCGCCGCTGCAGCTCGCGCAGACAATCCCGCTGCCCGAGATCGACGGGCGTATCGATCATTTCTCCATCGACGTAAAGGGCAATCGCGCCTTCCTGGCGGCGCTGGCAAAGAACACCATTGAGGTAGTCGACCTCAAAGCCGGCCGCGTGACAAAGACGCTCTCTGGCTTTGCCAAGCCCCAGGGCGTGCTGTTTGTGCCCGAGTTCAACAAGCTCTTCGTCGCCACCGGAGCGGATGGCGCGGTGAAGATTCTTGACGGGACATCGCTTGCACCAACCAGAACAGCCAGCGTCTCACTCGGCGCAGATGCGATCGGCTATGACCCGCGATCCAAGGAAATTTACGTGGGCTCCGGTGGAGGTGACGCCAACAAGGAAACAGGTGATCTCACAATCTTTAGCGCCGCGACTGGCGCCCAGGTCGCCGCCCTCACAGCGGACGCTCATGTGGGAGCCAGCTTGATCGAGACTCATGGCGAGCGCCTGTTCGTACTGGTGCCGGAAAGGGCGCAGGTTGTTGTGCTCGACCGGAAGACGAGGACTCAAGTTGCAAAATGGACAGTTCCCGGAATCCAGAAAAACGTAGCCCTCGACCTTGACGAGAAAAACCACCGGCTGTTCCTCGGGGTGCGAACACCTGCAAGCATCGTCGTCCTCAATTCCGATTCGGGCGCGGTGGTTGCCTCCCTCCCGACCGTGGCGACGCTCGACGGTCTTTCTTTTGACCCTGCCACACGGCGCATCTATACGACGGGCGGCGAGGGCTTCGTCGATGTCACCCAGCAGATCGACGCTGATCATTACGAGCGCGTCGCGCATATCCCGACCGGCCCGATCGCGCGTACATCGGTCTTTGTGCCGAAATGGCGAAAGTTGTACGTCGCCGTGCCGCGCGATGAGGAACGCGGCGCGGAACTGCGCGTGTTCCAAGTTGTTCCCTGAAATCCCCCTCGAGTTCCTCACCAGAAAGCTAATGAGGCATCCATCCATGAATCCCAGTCGCATCCTGCTTCGCTCCGTGTTCTGCGCCAGCGCAGTTGCCGCGCTGGGTTCGATCGGTCAGGCCCAGGAGCGCGAGGCACCGCCCGTGCGCGAGGTACAAGAGATACCGCTGCCCGGCGTGCAGGGGCGGCTCGATCACTTCACGATCGATGCAAAGCGCAAGCGCGTGATCTTCTCCGGCCTGGGCAATAACACGGTGCAGGTCGTGGATGTCTTTGCAGGCCGGATGATCCACCAGATCGAGGGTCTGGCTGAGCCGCAAGGCACGCTTTACCTGGCAGAATGGGACAAGCTCTATGTCGCGAACTCTGCGGACGGCCACGTGAGCGTCTTTGACGGCACGAAATTCACGCTCGTCGACCGCATCGACTTCGGCGAGGGCTCAGATCCGGACAACCTGCGCTACGACGCGGCCGCGAAGAAAATCTATCTCGGCTATGGCGAAGGCGCCATTGCCGTGATCGATCCGACGACCAACAAACGCCTCCCCACCGAATACAAGTTCGAGGGACACCCTGAAGGGTTCCAACTCGAAACGAAAGGTCCGCGCATCTTCGTCAACGTGGCCGATACGAAGAATATCCAGGTCATCGACCGCCGCACCGGAAAGATCGTCTCATGGGCACTGCCCAATGGACACTCGGCCAACTTTCCCATGGTCCTGGATGAGGCTGGCCGCCGTGTCTTTGTTGGCACCCGCAAGCCCTCCCGGCTCACCGTCCTCGATATGGACTCGGGTAAAGTCATCGCCAGCCTTCCGACGGCGGCCGACATGGACGATATGTTCTATGACACTGCCCGAAAGCGCATCTACGTGGCCGGCGGCGAAGGATTCCTGAGCGTGGTACAGCAGGTAGACGCCGATCACTACACAGACATGGGGAAATTCCCAACCGCAATCGGCACCCGCACCGGCGCGTGGTATGAGAAGCGCGACCGCCTCTACATCGCGGCTCCTCCCAGCGGAACCCTCGGTGCCCGCCTGTTGGTATTCGAGGCGCAAACGGAATGAGGTGCGCGGCCTAGCTGACGATCGTCAGTGCGGGCGCCAAGTCGGATGTGATTCTTGCCCCGGGGCGCCAAACTGACGGCGGTGCTGACTCTCAAGGACAAGCAGTCCAAGATAGTCGGCACCGGGCAGCCCGTGGCGCTGATTAACTGGAGTCTCGTTGAATGGATAGTCCGATGCTTGCGGCGATGTCGGATCTTGCGGTGGAGATGCGCGCGATCCGGCATGACATTCATCGCCATCCGGAGCTGGGTTTCAACGAGTTGCGGACCGCGGCACTGGTGGCCGGACGCCTGCGGGCGTGGGGCATTACCGTGCACGAGCGAATCGGCAAGACCGGTCTCGTGGGGGTGCTCAATGCCGGGACCTCCGAGCGTGCCATCGGACTGCGCGCGGATATGGACGCCTTGCCCATTCATGAAGCCACGGGTGCACCGCACGCGAGCATTCACCAAGGTATTTCTCATAGCTGTGGCCACGACGGCCACACAGCCATGCTGCTTTGTGCGGCTCGGTACTTGGCGCAAACGCGCCGGTTCAACGGTCGTGTTCACCTGATCTTCCAACCTGCGGAAGAGGGCCAGGCCGGAGCCCAGGCGATGATCGATGACGGGCTGTTCGAGAGATTTCCCTGCGCCGAGATTTACGCACTGCATAACTGGCCATCGTTGCCGGCTGGTACTGTTGCGACCCGCCCTGGGCCAATCATGGCAGCCGCGGATCGGTTCGAAGTCACCGTTCGCGGCACGGGTGGGCACGCCGCGCAACCGCATCTGACTTCGGACACGATCCTGTGCGCTGCTCAGATCGTCACCGGCGCGAATACATTGGTAGCCCGCCGGATCGATCCGAATGCCGCCGCCGTCTTGTCCGTAACCTGCATCCACGGTGGCACCGCGCACAATATTCTACCGTCCGAAGTGAGGGTTACCGGCACAGTCCGGACGTTTGATCCCGTAGTACAGGACAAGATTGAAGCGGCGCTTCGCGAGCTCGTTGAGGGCACGGCGAAGGCGGCCGGCTGCACGGCGGCAATCGAGTACGTGCGTTACTACCCTGCAACCATCAACGACGCGGAATGCGTGAAGCACGTTCTCGAAACCAGTCGTGCGCTCTTCGGTCGGGCTCTCGTCTCCGACACCCCGGCAGCCACTTCGGAAGACTTCGCGTTCATGCTGCGGAAAGTACCAGGGGCTTACGTGTGGCTGGGCCAGGGATCGGACAACCATGCTGCCTCACTGCATCATCCCCGCTACGACTTCAACGATGAAGTGCTTGCGACCGGTGCCGCGTTGTTGGCTGCGCTTGCTGAGCGGCGGCTGACGTAAGTCTCAGTGTTGTCGCATTGATCATAAGACGATATCTGCTGGATCTGTGAGACGGCTCGCAGTGCATCCCTCGCTCGTGAGCCCATGGTCGAATTTGTTCGATCTGCAGATGCAGATAACATGATCCCGTGATGCTTTCAAAGGACGTGCGAAGTCTCGGAACAAGGAGCAGTTCGATATGACAACTCGCAAAGATGTCAAACCCGTCGAACCGGAACTGGCCGAGCCTGTTGTGCCTGAGACAGACCGGCCCGCAACCACTGGCCCACAGCCCGTCGGGCGCATTGTTCACGACGAACGGGGAAATGCCGTGTGGAAGTGGGGCGGGGATACCTCAACGAGCGGCAGCACGTCGGGAATTCTAAAGCATCTCGATCCACAGGATCTCAAAGTGCAGGGCAATGGATCCAGGGGATCCGGCGAGAGTGGAGCGCCGGCGTTCGATGCTGGTGGCGGCTACGATCCGTATAACCAGGGTGAGCCCAGGACCAGGACGGGGATACCTGACAAGGGGATACCTAAGAAGGGCAGTCGAGGCAAACGCTGAGCCACCCGCTTCGGCTGGGCCCCCGTTACGAAGCAGCCCGTCCGGTGCGAGATCGGACCGGGCGGGCTGCCTGCAACGTGCCGCGAACGGCCAAGATCGGCTACCTATCATCTCCGTCTCGGCCGGATGATGCAGGGACTGCGGGACTGACGAGGTTGATGGAGCCGCTCAGCACCCATGCGCGCTGACTGGGTGCGAGACGCGGCGCCAACAAACCGTCGTTGATCTCGCGAGTCACCGCGAAGCGATTGAACGACGTAGGTGAAAGGAACAGGCGGTGGTTTAATTGACCGCCGTCCGAAGTTCCCTCGAAATCGGCTTCCACGAAATTCAGGATGCCGTCGTTGTTCGTATCAACGCGTGCGACCTCTTTCGCGTAGGCGTCGAACAGCCGCTTGTTGAAGTCCGTGACCCACGGCTCAAACGACTTCACCCGTACCCACACGTCGAGAAGTATCTCGTTACCGAGCCCGCTGGGAATGAATCGCAGGCGCTTCTCCTTCTGGTCGTCGCTGGGGACCGCGACTGGTCGGTCGGGATCGGTCGGGCTGGCATTCGGGCCACGGTCCGGGTCGCGCGGATTGTTGGGATCGTCGCCAAACATCTGTTTGAGCGGTTCTTCGTTGTTCGATACGCCGCCCGGCCCCGAGCCGGGAATGACCGACTGCAGATCGTACTGCTTGCCAGCCTTGAAGGTGCCTGGCACGCCGCCCGTGAACGGCAACTCATACAGCGGGAACACCCAGTTGGTGTATTGATTGAACTCCCAATACGCATGACAGTCGCTTTGCTGCAGGCAATTGTATGCGCCCATGCTGAGGAACAGCGGGACGACATTGCTTTGCGTGGCGGGGAAGTGATCCTTTGGACTGGGGAAGTGCACCTCCTCGCCGTCCATCGTGAAGAGCTTGCCGGGAACGTCCTGGTGATCGCCGAGCTTCCAGAGGGCAGCAGCATCCGCCGCAGTCATCGTGCCGAATTGCGCGTGGCCATCTTTGCGAGGCGGCGCGACCTGCGGCACGACGAGGTCATGGATCATCCAGCCCTCGTACCAGCCGGATTCGTTGTTGATCACAAAGAGCCCGGAGATATCCGTGAAGATATCGATGAACGCTGCACCGTCGTGCGGATCGGTCGGCAGGCCGGGCTTGGGCTCCAGGGCGATGCGCACAGTGCCAAATGTCGGCCGTTGCGCGTTGGCCGCGTTGGCCGCAGTCGGAACCGCGCTGTCGTTGATCCCGGGTATGATCGCCGTGAATATGTTCGGCTCAAAACCGTTCGTGTCGAGCAGGTAATACTGGAACAGCTGACTCGGCTTGTCGGCTTCTGCGAAGACCTGCAGTGGCAGGTACGTGTGTGGCTCCTCAGCGAGCTCTCCAAGCGCCCTCTTGAGCGGGGCGGGGAGGTGCACCACGTCACCACGATTGAGGACGGTCGCCTCATCCTGTTCGGGTGTTGGATTCGGATGGCTGCCGGCATCGCTGCGCAAGGGCAGCGCCGTACAGCCCAAGGTGGCGATCGCCACCAACCCCATGCGCGTTGCGCGCTCGGAAATGCCTCGCCTGGATCTTGTGACCGCCTTCACCCGGTTCACCTTCATGGTCCTCTCCTTAACCGATTTGTTGAGTTAGTTCGGGAACATCGCTGCACGCGCGCGTGGTTGTTGACAGGAATTGCGCTCGTGGCGTCAGTAAGTACCGGGAAGGCAGTGGCGCGTTCTAGCGACACAGTAAATTCATACAGGAACGCGCAAGAGTTTCGGGAACGCGCTCAGCCTGTTAGTTGGCGTTGTCGGCTATCGTGCCGGCCTTTCCCTTCGCGCGGAGGGCGCCCATCTTCTTGACGCATCGCGTCAAGGTCCTTGACGGAGGCAGGTCGCTATCGGGACAGCGGCGCGTGAGTCAGCAATGCAGCATAGAGGTCGATTCCATCCCAGAGGTTGCCCAGCCGCAGATTCTCGTTGGCTGAGTGCTGATTGTTGTCGTAGTTCGCGATGCCAACCACGATGGAACGGGTCCCGAGCGCGTCGCTGATCACTGAGAGCGGCAGGCTTCCGCCCGAAGTCGGCAGCTCCACGATGGCTTGATCCGAAGACGAACGCACGGCGGCGCCAATTGCCCGCGCGAATGGGTCGTCCATCGGTGTCCGCGCAGCGGCGTAGCTGCCCGGTTTCGCCATCATCGTCGCAATCAGCGGGTGGGCAAGACGCTCTTCCGCGGTCGGCTCGCGATCAATGACGTAGTAGCCCTTCGAGCGTACGTGCGCGAGCAGCTTTTCATATTGGCGTTGGGGATCGTTGCCCAGGACGAGCCTCAAATCCAGCACCGCAGTCGCGGTCTGCGCAATCATGTTGGTGGCCTGATCGCCGACGTTCCCGCTGCGCATTCCATTGATGTTGAGCGACGGAAGAGTGATGGCCTCGTTGAGCGGCCGGTCCGAATCGGTCGCGGCGAGACCCAGCTGCCGGCGCAGGGTATCGTCGTATTCGGAGACAGCCGCTATTGCCCGCCGCTCAGTGTCGCCCAAGGGCGCAACATCGTCGTACCAGCCCGCCACGATGACCTTGTCGGCCTCATCCTTCATGGATGTGAGCAGCCGTGCCAGACGCATGGCCGGATTGGGTGCCCAGTTGCCGTAGTGACCGCTGTGCAGCGGCCGGTTGGGACCGTACACCGTGAGGCTGACATTCATGTCGCCGCGCGCGCCGTAGATCACCTGCTTTTTTCCGGACTGATGCACAGGCCCGTCACAGACGACCCACAGCTGTGCGGCAAACAGTGAGCGGTTCTCCCGAAGGATGTCACCCAGATGAGGCGAGCCGGCTTCCTCTTCCCCTTCGAAGACAATCTTGAGATTGTCGGTGGGTTGTCGATGAAGCGAGCGAAGCGCCTCGATTGCGCTCAAAATGACTGTCACGCCCGCCTTGTCGTCAGAGGCCCCGCGCGCGTACACGCGTACCTGTGGGTCCAGCCGGCTCGCGGTGGACATCGAAATGACGGTTCCCCCGTCGGTTACCGGGGCTGTCCGCAAGGTCGGAGTGAACGGTCCGGTGATCCATTCGGCCGGATTGACCGGCTGGCCGTCGTAGTGGGCATAGAGAATCAACGTCCGCTTGGCTTTCGGCACTTTCCATTCGCCGTAGACCAGCGGTGGCGCATCCGGCGCTGCCGAGGGCTCGAGCAGTCGCGGAGAGAGATTCAGCCGCTGCATCATCGCCACAATCGTCTCGGCATTGCGGCGAATGTTGGCGCGATCGCTCGCCACGTTCGGGATTTTCAGGAACTCGACGTACTGTTCGAGGATTTCGCTGGCGTGCGACGTGCGAAATGCTCGAATGTCGGACAGGGGGTCTGCGGCAAAGGCTGTGACGGCCTTCATGCACAGTGCAGCGCAAACGAGGGTGCTGCAACGTGCACCGATTGAAAGATTCCTCATGCCGTATTCGACCTCATCCGGGCGTCGCCCGTGTATTGGGGTCGGTACTCTACCAGAGGCCTCCAGTCGAGAATGCAGTGCCCACCTTCAAGACCCTCACGCGATCAGAAGTACGTCACTGTCAGAAGCGGCGCTTGGCTTGCGCGATTCGCGCCAGTCGAGTCGTCGATGATCATCAACACCGAGATGGGAGGACCTGTATCCTCCATGATGCGCACCTGGAAATCGCCGAGTCCTCGGCGTTGCGCCTCCACCATCAGCGCGGTGACGTCAATCGGCACGAGGGTACCGACATCTGCCCTGGAAATATCGGGCGTGACGATTACGGAAGCCAGTGCCGGCTGCGCATTACGGTCGAAATCGGTCTCGATCATCGGCTGTGGAAACGCGACGAGGTCGATCCGAACCGGAAGCTTGCCCGTAATCGGCTGCAGATCGTCAACCAAGAATTCCAGGAACGCCGAGCTGATGGAAGCATTTCCAGGAACACCGCCGGAGCCCGTCAATGGAAAGTCCAGGAAGGCCCTGAATTCCGTACCCGCGACCGGGTCAATACCCGCAAACACCGTTTGCACGGAGGACGACATGCCTTGAGTGATGGTGAAGCCGCTCGAGGTCTGTTCGATATCGCCGTCAAACCTCGGATCGCTGAGAATCTTGGCTGTGAACGTCTGCGGTGCGACGATCGTGTCGCCACCGCCGCCGCCACATCCTGAGAGGCTGAGAATGCCGCAGGCTATGGCAATCACGGGTATTCGGACGTGCATGATCGCGAGCTCCCATTCGGGCGAGGCTGTCACGCCGTCGCTACCGTGGCACAGACTATACGCGCGCTACCTGAAGCGCAGCTGACCGGCAGCACCTGGTTCCTTGTCGGACACCCACCGATGTCGTCGTAGGATCTGGGGGAGTTTACTCTGCCGGCGGAACAACCAACCAATGCGCGGCGGAACGGATTGTAGATCAGGTCAGCACTGCAGCTTCGTCATGTCGGAAATGGACGGTACGGCCAAGTCAGTCGCCGCGCCGGATCCGCAGCGCAAGGCGCCCGACGATGTGCCCTTGATCGAGTTTCTTGTGTGCTTCCGCCGCACGCGCCAGCGGATAGACCGATGCGATCGGTACCCGCAGCCCGGACTCTTCAACTGCCTGCTCGAGATGGTCGAATTCCCGGGGACTGGCGACGCCATCGTAGGCAGAGACGCGAAGCTTGTGTCCCCGGGCGCGAGGAGCGGGTTCCACACCGTTCGGATACGCCACCCGGCCGCCTGTACGCACATTATCCAACATCCGCTCCAGAGCTTCTGACCCAGCCAGTGCGAGCACGGCATCCAGTCCGTCAGGGGCGAAATCACTGAGTTGCTCCGTTGCACGGGTTGATCTGGCATCGATTACGACATCAGCGCCCAACTCGCGCACGACGGTCGTCGCTTTGCGACCGGAAGCCGTACCCACCACGCGCGCGCGCAGGCGTTTTGCGAACTGGACAGCCAGCGTACCGACGGCACCGCTCGCTCCAAATATCAGCACGGTTTCCCCTGCCTTGAGACGCAACACGTTGTCGATACCCTGCAGGGCCGTCAGGCCCGTAGTCGCAGCAGCGCCGGCCTGCAACAGATCAAGTGATTTCGGCACCGTGCCGGCATGCTCGGCACTCACGCAGACATACTCAGCGTAAAAACCGCCTTTGCGATTGCCAAATTCATAGGCGTACACTCTGTCGCCGACATTAAAGCGCCGTACACGCGGTCCCTTTGCCGCAACAAATCCGGCGCCATCGGTGCCGGGTATGACAGGGAATCGCGCTCTTCCCGGGGGTTTCCACAATCCTGCGCGAATGTCCGCGTCCCACACGCCAACGCCGGCCGCGCTCAATGCAATGAGAATCTCGCCGGGGTCCGGCTGCGGCACCGGGAGCTCGTGCAACGTGAGCGCTTCAGGCGGGCCGAAGCGATCAACCGCCGCGGCTTTCATCGTCGGTGGAAGCTCGGGAACTCTTGTTGCCGATGTCTTTGACTTCGCCTTGGGCATCGGCTCTCCTTGGGAAATGTGAATATGGCGGAAGCAGGGTCACGCCGACATTGACATGCGTCAATCCGTGAGGACGGCAGGCCAACGTGCGGGGCTCGTGTACACTCTTTGATCTGTGGCATCGAGCGAAACTGCCGGGTTCACTCTTCCGTACGCGAGTGATTCGCGCGACGGCGCGCTGTTGGATCGCGCGTTCACGCGTGCGGCCGGCGCTCCTCTCGTCGCAGGGAATGCGGTGCGGCTGCTGAAGGACGCAGCCGAAAATTACCCGGTATGGCTGGAGGCGATTCGACACGCACAGCACAAGATTTACTTCGAGAACTACTTCATTGTCGAAGACCGCACCGGCACGCAGTTCGCTGAAGCACTCATCGCTCGTGCTCGCGCCGGCGTACGCGTTCGCCTCATCTACGATTGGGTGGGCGCGCTGCGGAAGGCCTCCGGCAAGTTCTGGCGCTGCCTCACGGATGCCGGTGTGGAGGTACGCTGTTTCAACCGGCTGCGTTTTGCAAGTCCGCTCGACGTGCTCCATCGCGATCATCGAAAAATGCTCGCGGTTGATAGCCGCGTCGGTTTCGTTACGGGGCTGTGCGTGGGCGACGTGTGGGCGGGCGATAGTGCGAAGGGCATCGAGCCGTGGCGTGACAGCGGAGTCGAGGTTCGAGGGCCCGCCTTGTGTGATGTTGAGCGCGCGTTCGCGCAGGTGTGGGCGGCCATCGGCGCGCCGATTCCAGTGGAAGAGCTCGCCTCGCGCGACGGGATCGAATCCGCCGGCGACGTCTCGCTGCGAATCGTGGCGAACGCGCCCGGCACCACCGGCATCTTTCGCTTGGACCAACTCATCGCGGCTGCTGCCCGGCACACCCTTTGGCTAACGGATGCGTATTTCGCCGGCGTGCCACCGTACGTGCAAGCCCTTCGCGCGGCAGCCCTCGATGGCGTGGACGTGCGCCTGCTCGTGCCCGGGTCGAGCGACATTCCGATCTTGCGTCCGCTCTCGCAGGCCGGATTCCGGCCGCTGCTCGAGGCGGGCATCCGTGTGTTTGAATGGAAAGGCTCGATGCTGCATGCCAAGACTGCGGTTGCGGATGGCCGCTGGGCGCGGGTCGGCTCGAGTAATCTGAACATCGCGAGTTGGATTGGCAACTATGAGCTGGATGCAGTTGTCGAGAACGAGTCGTTCGCCGCGGGGATGGAGCACAGGTACCTCGAGGACCTCGAATACTCGACCGAGCTGGTTCTGCATCCGCGCCGCCGGGGACACCGGATAAGGCTCACCGGGGCCGGCGGGCAAATTGAGCCTCGCGGTAGCGACGACGGAGGACAGCGCCGCGATGTGCGCGGCATGAGCGGGCAGGGTGGCAGCGCTTCTCGGGCCGCTGCCGGAGCGCTTCGACTGGGCCGCACAGTGGGCGCCGCGCTCACCGAGCAGCGTGTCCTCGCGCCGACGGAAGCGCGATTGGTTGCGTTCGTCGGAGTTCTGCTGCTCGTCATCGCCGGCGCTGCGGTGTTATGGCCGCTGGTCGTCGTGATTCCGCTTGCGGTCGTGTTCCTCTGGATGTCGATCGCGCTGCTGATCAAAGCACATTCCCTGCGTACTGCGCGGCGGTCGCTTGGGCAGCCGACCACTCGCGTCGGGCGTGCGGAGCCCAACTGAGCCTACTTGTTGCGCCGCTTGACGGCGTAGCCGTACTGAATCGGCCAGGCCGGCTCCTCGCCCAGCGCCTGCTGCGCCTTCACGGCCCAGTAGGGCTCGCGGAGCATTTCGCGGCCGATGAACACCAGATCGGCATCCCCGTTCTTGATAATCTCATCCGCGTGTTGGGCCTCGGTGATCAGTCCAACCGCGCCGGTCATGACATCCGCCTCCGCACGAATGCGCGTGGCGCAAGGCACCTGGTAGCCCTTCACGATTGGAATGCGGGCTCGGGGCATCGTACCGCCCGAGGACACGTCAATCACATCCACGCTGAGCTGTTTGAGCCGCTTCGCCAGCTCTACCGACTGTTCGACGTCCCACCCGCCCTCGATCCAATCAGTCGCGGAGATACGCACGAAGAGCGGCAGCTCCGCGGGCATCAGCTTGCGCACGCGCTCTACAACCTGCAGCAACAGGTGCATGCGATTTCCGAGACTGCCGCCGTATTCGTCCTCGCGACGATTTGATAGGGGCGAGAGGAATTCGTGCAGCAGATAGCCATGCGCCGCGTGGATTTCGATGATATCAAAGCCTGCGGCCAGAGCGCGCCTGGCTGCGGCGTCGAAGCTGGCGATGATCTGCCGGATGCCGGTTTTATCGAGGGCGCGCGGAGTTGGGTCGCCGTCATTGAACGGCACAGCGCTCGGTGCTACGACCGTCCACCCGCCTTCCTCGGGCGTCAGACGACGCCCACCTTTCCATGGCGGCTCGCAACTGCCTTTGCGGCCGGCATGAGCGAGCTGGATCCCTGCAGCGGCGCCTTGCGAGTGAACGAACCGTGCAATGCGCGCAAGCGGGTCGATGTGCTCATCACTCCAGATTCCCATGTCTGCGGGCGAGATACGGCCCTCGCGCGTCACAGCGCTGGCTTCGACGAACAACGCTCCGACTCCACCGACAGCTCGGCTACCCAGATGGACCAAGTGCCAATCGTTCGCCATCCCTTCGGTGGCGCTGTACTGACACATGGGCGACACGACGATCCGGTTGCGCAGAGTAATTCCGCGCAGCGACAACGGGGTCAGCAGATCGACCTCGGGGAATTCCTGGTCATGCTCCATGTCAGCCGCTGCGCCTGGGCCGATCGGATAGGGGACTTCCGCCTGCTGGCGCGCGCTGAGCTCGTTCATGGCATGTCCTCGAAACACGAGCCGGCAAACAAGCAAACCGCATTCCCGCCTGCTTCGATCCCGACTGCGAATATTGCGCCAGATCAAGGCAGCGATACTCGCATCGTTGTTCCATCCGACAGATCGCACGGAGAAGACCATGAACAACGATTCCCGATCTTTGTGGGTGGCAGCAGGGGCGCTCACAGCGACGCTCTGTGCCGCAATAGCGGCCGCCGATCCAGATCTCGAACAGAAGGAGAGCAATCCGGCGAACTGGGCCGCGCAGGCGGGCGACGACGCCAATCATCGCTGGAGCGACCTGAAGCAAATCGACTTGAGCAACGTCGGTAAGTTACAGGTCGCCTGGACACTGTCGACTGGCACGTTGCGCGGACACGAGGGCTCGCCACTCGTAATCGGCGACACGATGTACATGCACACCCCGTTTCCCAACAACGCGTACGCCGTGTACTTGGGCGATCAGACGTTCAAGTGGAAGTACGAGCCCAAGCAGGACGCCGACGTCGTGCCCGTCATGTGCTGCGACACTGTCAATCGGGGGCTCGCGTACGGTGATGGCAAGATATTCCTTCAACAGGCTGATACGACCCTGGTGGCGTTGGACGCCCGCACCGGCAAGGTCGTCTGGACCGCGAAGAATGGCAATCCCAAGATCGGCGAGACGAATACGAATGCGCCCCACGTGTTCAAAGACAAAGTGATCACGGGCGTCTCGGGAGGGGAGTTCGGTGTGCGGGGTCGCTTGATCGCGTATGACCTGAAAACCGGAAAGCGAGTTTGGACGGCCTGGAGCGTCGGTCCTGACGCGGATCTGCTCGTTGACCCGGCGAAGACGATGACGTGGACCAACGGGAGGATGGCGCCGATCGGGAAGGACTCGTCACTCAAGACCTGGCAGGGTGAGCAGTGGAAACTCGGCGGCGGTACCACGTGGGGCTGGTACTCCTATGATCCGAAGCTGAATCTTCTGTATTACGGCACCGGGAATCCCGGTACCTGGAATCCGGCGCAGCGGCCCGGTGACAACAAATGGTCCATGAGCGTTTTCGCGCGCGATCTGGATACCGGGGTTGCAAAGTGGGTTTTTCAAATGACACCGCACGATGAATGGGATTACGACGGCGTCAATGAGATGCCCCTGGTGAATCTGACAATCAAAGGCAATGCGGTACCGGCGCTCGTACATTTCGATCGTAACGGTTTCGCCTACACGCTCAATCGCGAGACCGGCGCGCTGCTGCTGGCCCAGAAGTACGACCCGGGGGTCAATTGGGCCACCGCCATCGATATGAAGACCGGCCGTCCCATGGTCGATAAGAGGTATTCGCCCGGTACGACGGGTCCGGACGTCAACGTCAAGGACATCTGTCCGGCAGCGTTAGGTACAAAGGACGAGCAACCCTCCAGTTATGACCGCTCGTCCGGATTGTTCATGGTTCCCACGAATCACGTATGTATGACTTATGAGCCATTCCAGATCGAATACATAGCCGGCCAACCGTATGTCGGCGCTACGTTGACCATGTACCCGACACCGAACAGCCATGGCGGTATGGGCAACTTCATTGCATGGGATCCCACCGCCGGCAAGATTGTCTGGTCGAAGCCGGAGCGGTTCTCGGTGTGGTCCGGAGCGTTGACGACGGCGGGGGGCGTTGTGTTTTACGGTACGCTCGAGGGTTACCTGAAAGCGGTGAACCCCAAGGACGGCAAAGAGGTCTGGAAGTTCAAGATGCCCTCGGGAATCATTGGCAATGTGTTCAGTTATGAATACAAGGGCAATCAGTACGTCGGTGTCTACTCGGGAATAGGGGGCTGGGCGGGCATAGGCATGGCGGCCGGCCTCACTGAAGGAACGGCCGGACTCGGCGCGGTGGGTGGCTACAAGGATCTCGCGAAGTACACCACGTTGGGCGGCACGCTGTTCGTGTTTGCCCTGCCGTCGCCGCAGCGCACCGACTCCACCGCCGCGTTGACCGCGACGCGACACTAACGCCAGCAGGGCATCACCGTCCCAGCAGGCGATCACCGGTGCTTCGGCTCATCGTCAGCGGCATCGGCCGACGAACGCTCGAGCCGCTCTCGCAACTCCTCGAGCACTCGCCCGGCTTTTTCGATGCTCTTCGGATCGAGGTCCTCACCGAGCATGTTGACCCAAGGAGTCTGCAGTCGCATCGCAGCTTCGAAGGCTTTGAGGCCTTTGGCCGTCATCACGACGAGCTTCGCACTCTTATGGTGGGGATTGTCGTTCAACTCGACAAACCCCTCAGCGGCGATCTCTCCAACGATGCGCTGCACGCCCTGACGGTTCAGACCCATGTTGCGGGCCAGCCGGGCGACCGGTTCCGCCGTCGGCGAAGACGCAATCGCCCCCAGGACCTGCCAGCGGGCGCTGGTGAGACCGAAGCTTGCCACCAGCCGGTCGCCGCTGACGAGCAGCCGGCCGTTGAGCCGGAAGATCGCCACTATGAGCTCGCTCACGGCCGCGCCCGCAGGCGTCCTTTTCGCGCTGTCTTTCATGTGACGCATGATACCAAATTGACATCATGATGTCGAACAGGTAGCGTGATGTCATATGCGGGGATTGCTCCGCGCACATTGCCGGCCGGAAGGCGCGAATGAGGAGAGATGCAGATGCGTACCAGTGACCCCGATCAGTCAGTGTTCCGGATCGACAGATTTGTCGTGCCGCCCGCCGCAGAAGCGGAATTCCTCGCTGCGGTGACTGAAACGAACACCGTATTCGAGGCAATGGAGGAATGCCTGCAACTGCGCGTGCTCAAGCAGGAAGGGCAAGCCGGCGAATACAACTACATAACCGTTGCACAGTGGGCGTCCTCTGCCGCGATTCCAAAAGCGCGCGCGGCGGTCGCCGCCAAGCACAAGTCGATGAACCTGGACCCGCAGGAGCTGTTCGCACGCCTGCACATAAAGGCCGAGTTGGGATACTACGTCCCGGCCGCCAGTGCGAGACCCCGAACGGACGCAGGGCGCGCCATGGAGGCGGTCAAAGGGCTGCGAATCTCAGGATCGCATCGCTTGCGAACTGCGGATTTTCCTCCGGCACCCCATGGCCTGACCGCGGCGCCGTCTCATGGCGAGTCTGCTCCGCGACCTCCCGCAACATGGCCGGCATCCATTTGTCCAGCCCGCTTCCTGCACCGGCAATGGACATCACCGGGATTTGCAGCTTCCCGCTTTCGGCAATCGCTCTCTTGACGGTGGCAGCGTCTGCGTCGAAAGCCCGATAGGCCTCGAACCCGGCCCGCATGGCCCCGGCCGCTTCATACGCGCGAACGTACACGTCAAAGTCTTCGGGAGGCGCGTCGATCAGAACCAGCTGTGCCACCTCGCTGCGAAAGCGCAGCGCGAAGGCCAATGCGATCATGGCTCCGATATCGTGCCCCACGAGCAATACCGGCCCCTCGACTTTGAGGTGTTGGCGAAGCAGGGCTTGAATGTCCCCAGCCATCGTCCATTTGTCGTATCCGGCCGGTGGTTTTGAGGATGCTCCTGCCCCACGGTAATCGGGGCAAACAACCTTCAATCCGTGCGCCACGAGTTGCGGAGTTATCTTCCGCCATTCGTGAGATGTCTGCGGAAATCCATGCAGGAGCACTGCGGTGCGCGGGCCTTCGCCTGCCACCGCGCAATGCAGGCGTACTTCCTGTGTGAGAGCAAACGTGTTCCTGGCGACCTCCATGAAGGGCAGGGAGCAATTTTGGTACCTACAAAGGTCGCTACGCCTTTACCGCTATCGGTAAGGGGCGACTTCGGACGCCCTGGTCTTCAGGGCTGTTGTAGCAGTGGCCGGTGGCCTATGATGAGCGGAGCGCGGGCGGGTGCCAGCGCTCCCTCGGCATGGCATCGTTCAGCCGAGGGTGCAACGAAGAATATCGCCTGTGCGCGGGGAATCAGACGTGCCGCCGGGTCAGACTCAGCAGATTCCCAGCCGTCCACGGCACGCGCGCTGGGTCAGAATCTCGCACTGGATCATCGCCACGGGCGTAGTGACACTCGCGGTCACCGGATTTGTCATCCTGATGGCCCACCCCAGGCTCTATTGGGGTGCGGCAGGCAATGATCTGATGCCGGCCCTGCTCGAGCTCCCCATCAGTAGAAATCACCACCACGGCGGTTGGGAGCGGAGTATTCCGTTTTCCACCGCGGCCGGCTCTGCAGTCAGTGCAGTTCGAACCTACGATATTCTGAACGAGAACAGTTGGGGGCGCAGCCTTCACTTCCTGGCCGCCTGGTTCCTCGTGGTGACCGGGATCGTGTATGTAGCCGCTGGGATCTGCAGTGGCCACATCAGGCGACATTTGTTGCCACGCGCGGGTGAATTCACGCCGCGACTGCTCTGGCAGGACCTGGTTGGTCACTTGCGGCTGGATAACCCGCTGGCAACCGGCGGGCGGCCGTCAACGGGCGCGGCGCCGTACGGACTCATTCAGAAGAGTACTTACCTGGGCGTCGTCTTTCTCGCCCTGCCCATGATGATCATTACCGGAATGGCGATGTCACCGGCCATTACCGCTGCCTTCCCGTTCCTTGCCGGAATGTTCGGCGGATCCCAGTCGGCCCGCACGGTTCACTTCTTCGTGTTTGCCGTCCTGGTCCTGTTTGTGCTCGTGCACGTGCTGATGGTCATCCTGTCCGGGTTCAAGCGCCAGATACGTGCCATGACCCTCGGGAACTAGCATGAAAACCGAAAAAATAGTCGCGAGCCGCCGAACGCTCATTACCGGGCTCGCCTCCGCAGGTGGGCTGCTGCTGGCGGGATGCTCAAAAGAGCTGCCGCCGACGTACGGCAACATCCTCAGGATGGGCGACCTCCTGACCTACCAGTCCCAGCGGTTGCTCTTGCCCTCCAACTCGCTGGCGAAAGAATATGCTCGCCGCGACATATCCTCGATTCCGGCGATTGGCAATACCAATCCCGCGGACTCACACCAACAAACCTACAACGCGGCCCGCGGGGCAACGTACGAACACTTGCGAGCCGGTGGCTTTGCCGACTGGCGTCTATCGATCGAAGGCCGCGTCGCGCGGCCGGGCACCTATTCCCTGACAGACTTGCAGCGCTTCCCATCCCGCACGCAAATAACAAAGCACACATGCGAGGAGGGGTGGTCTGCGATCGCCGAGTGGACGGGAGTGCAGTTGCGGCGGGTGCTCGAGGCGGCAGGTATGCTGCCGAGCGCACGTTTTGTGAACTTCTACGCCTTCGATGACACGGCCGACGGCATCGATATGCACGATGCCCTGCACCCGCAAACCATTCTCGCCTACGGCATGAACGGTCGCGAGCTGCCGGTTCCTCACGGAGCACCGGTGCGCCTGCGCGTTGAGACTCAGCTGGGCTACAAAAGCGTGAAGTTCCTGCAGCGAATCGTCGTCACCAATGAGTTCGACGACCTGGGCAAGCTGGGCCCGTTGCAGAACGGCTGGTCGTGGTATGTAGGCATCTGAGCACTCCGGTGGCGTTGCTCCGCTGCCCGGTTGACTCATACATAGGCGCTTGGCAATATAGCGTTATGACTATAGATCTGGAAGCGGGCCTGAAGGCGCTCGCCAGCGAAAAACGGTTGCAGATACTCACCTGGCTGAAGGACCCGGTGGCCCATTTCCCGCCGCAGACGGACGGGGACCTCGTGAAGGACGGGGTTTGTGGACTGTTCATCACCGAGAAACTGGGCGTGTCACAGCCTACCGCGTCGGAACATCTGCGGATCCTGTCCGATGCAGGGTTCCTGACCGGCAGGAAGATCAAGCAATGGATTTTCTACCGTCGGGATGAAAAGGAGATCGCCGCCTTCAAGGCACTCCTGAGAACACACATATAGGAGCTCGAAATGTCGGTTTACGAAAAACTGCGTGCGCTGTCGATTTCACTTCCGCAGGTCACGCCACCGGCCGCGGCGTATGTCCCCTTCGTGCGCAGCGGTAATCAGCTGTTCTTGTCCGGCCACATAGCCAAAAAGGACGGTCGGCCATGGCGAGGGCAACTCGGCACCGACCTCACGACCGAGGAGGGCAAAGTGGCCGCGCGCGGCATCGCCATCGACTTGATGGGCACGTTGCACGCTGCGGTCGGCGACCTCGAAAAGGTGGCGCGCATAGTGAAGCTGATGGTTCTCGTCAACAGCAGCTCAACATTTACGGAGCAGCATATCGTTGCCAACGGTGCGTCGGAGCTCTTGAAGGAAGTGTTCGGCGAACGTGGCGCACACGCGCGAAGCGCTTTTGGTGTAGCGCAGATCCCATTCGGATCGTGTGTCGAGATTGAACTGCTCGCGGAGCTGGCTGATGGGACGTGAGCAGGAATACCGTTACCGCGTAGTCGACGTATTTACGGAGCATCCGCTCGAGGGCAATGCGCTCGCCGTGTTTCCCGATGCGTCCACGATCGACGCATCGATGATGCAGCGGATCGCCCGGGAGTTGAATTTAGCCGAGACGGCTTTTGTTCTTCCGTCCACGCGCAGCGATTGCGCGGCACGTGTACGGATCTTCACGCCGGCGAAGGAAATGCTCTTCGCCGGGCATCCGACAATCGGTACAGCGTTCGTTCTGCTCGACGAAGGCCTCGTGCCCGGAAAGACGGGCGACTTCATGCTCGAGGAGAATATCGGTCCGGTACCCGTACGCGTCGAGACTGGCGCACGGCCGATGGTGTGGCTAAGTACACCGTCCATAGAAGTTGGGCCATGCTATGACCCGGCGCTCTGCGCCAACGTGCTGGGACTCTCGACAAAGGATCTGCTCGACATTGCGCCTCAACGTCTGAGCGCCGGCAATCCGACAATCTTCGTGGCGTTGCGTGACCGGCTGGCCGTGGATCGCGCCTGGCTCGATCTGACCGGCATGAGGCAACTGCGGGGTTCGAATGCGGAGCTGATGTGCGTGTTCGTTTTCACGCCGACCGCGGAGGGGGGCTATTCACGGATGTTCGCACCTGAATACGGCGTCCCTGAAGATCCGGCCACGGGCAGTTCTACCGGGCCCCTCGCGGCCTTCATGATGCGCCATGGGCTGGTCGCGAACTCCAGCGATACGCGCCTGGTCAGCGAGCAGGGTACGAAAATGGGTCGTCGTAGCTTCGTCCATGTCCACGTACGCGATGACAGTGGCGCCAAGGGGATCGAGGTTGGTGGGCACGTGACACCGTTGGTGACCGCTGCCATGCGGCTCACCATCTGAAACACTGCGGTATCCATGTCATCGATTCTGAGGATGTCCGCGCCATAATGGCTGTGTCGTCAGAATTTATTGTCCAACACGCGCCGAGGCCGTACTCGCTTGTCAGCGACTGAGAACGACAGCGCCTGGCCATCGCGATCCAGCCCAGGGTCGGCGATCAGATCGAGTTCCTGAAGCAGACCCAGCGCCCAAAGTGCCTCGACATAGGCACCGATCTCCGTGGTGGGCGAGCCCTGCTCAATAGCAACTACGGTTGCGCGCGCCCGCCCTATTTGACGTGCCAGATCTTCCTGCCGCAATTTGCGGCGAGTTCGGGCAAAGCGAATCCTCGACCCTAAACGGGCCAAGGCCTGGGCAGGAGCGTCATCTGGGGGTATGTTTCGCTTCATGTACGCTATAATTGACATTATCGACTCTAATGTAAATTATAGCGTACACGTCCAGCACGGGTTCGCCGGAGCACGCCGCGACCCACGGGGACGCCGCAGGGCCGCTTGCGCCGAATTGGCTCATAACCCAAGCCCATGATGGCCCTTACTAACGCACGGCGGCGTCCGCATGCTGACAGCACTCCAACGCGCAGTGTGCTTCATGAGAAATTTCCGTGTGACGTTTGCAGCCGTCCTGCTGGTCGGTGGGTGGACAGCCGCAATCCGCACGCGATTTATCTGGGCCCACATCACGGCGACGTCTGCTCGCTGGGAACAGGCTTACTCGGCACATTGCGCCTAGTATCTGTCCCCGGTGTGCCAATCATAGAGTGCCGATTCACATGACCGCCGAGACAGACCATCGCCACGATCATGGCCATCACCACGATCATGGCCATCACCACAAAGGCGAGGCCGCGAGCGAGCGCCGCTTATGGGTTGCCTTGACCGTTCTGGCAGCCTTTACACTCGTAGAAGCGGTAGGGGGATTCTGGTCCCACTCCATCGCCCTGCTGGCCGAGGCTGCCCACATGTTGGCGGATTGCGGCTCGCTGATCCTTGCCGTGATCGCAATCCGCGTGAGCAGGCGCCCTGCGAGTTACCATCGCACGTACGGTAACCGCCGATATCAGCCGCTGGCCGCTTACACGAATGGGTTGTTGCTGCTCGCAATCACCGTAGCGGTCGTTTTCGAAGCCGCACAGCGTCTCGTTTCCCCAGCACAGGTCAATGGCAGAGTGATGTTGGTGGTCGCTGTCGCTGGCGGCATCGCGAACCTCGTCGCGTTCCTCATTCTCTCGGGTGCGAGCTCGCTGAACGAGCGCAGCGCGCGAGCGCATGTGTTCAGCGATCTGCTCGGCTCGGTCGCAGCCACGGTGGGAGCCGTGATCATCCTGGTCTTCGGATGGGTTGCCGCGGACCCGCTGCTCTCACTCGCCGTTTCGGTGCTGATATTCCGCTCGGGTTGGCGGCTGACCGTGGACTCTGCACACATCTTGTTGGAAGGCTCGCCGTCCGGATTCGACACGCAGGCGGTTGAACGTGAGCTTGGAGATATCCCGGATGTATGTGACATACACCATTTGCACGCCTGGTCGCTGACCGGAGAGAAGGTCATGGCGACACTGCACGCGCAGATAAACGAGGGAGTGGACGGGGACGTCGCACTCGGCAAGGTTACAAGCGTCTTGCGCCATCGGTTCGGCGTCGAGCATGCAACTGTGCAGATCGAAGAAGGGGAGTGTCCCGCCCCGGAGGGCGCGGCCGGTTGCCGCGGCGCGTGTTAGGTGGCGGCTTTCGCTGCCGGCACCACGACCTGGATGACCTCATCCAGCAGCTCCGGTCCGAAGTTGCGGGTGCGCTCCAGGAACAGGCTCGTGACTTCGAAGCCGCGGGAAACGAGCAGCGTACCCACGTGAGTGCGGATGTCCTGCGCGATCACCATTCCCGGTTGGACCGCCTTCAACGGAATCCGCCGAGCCTCGCTCTTACCGGACCCGGCTCCGAGATGCTGGCCGAGCTTCTCGATCAGCGCTTCCGTATATCGGGGCGCGCGCCGGCGCAATGTCTGAACCGCCACATCCACCGAGTGACCCTGGGTATTCAACACGTCATACTCCAGAACGAGTCCGAGGATGCGTGCTCCCGTACCAATGGTTCCGTCCCCGAGTCGCAGCAGGGCCTCGTCGTTCCAGTTGAGCGCCGCGAGAATCTGGACGACCGGATCCAGGCGCGGGATGTTCTCCAGCAGCGACATCGCCACATCGGGCACTCCCGCCGCAAGGGTCTTCTCGGTCTGAGTCAGCGGCTCGCCGTAATACAGTTTCTCGAGCAGCGCCGGTGGCAACGACAGATAGCCGATTTGCGAGAGCATCGCTGCAGCCTCGAGCTGCCAGAAGTCGGTGCAGTGGAGGGCCGCTGCGAGGTCCAGAGCCAGCCGCTTGACGCGGCTGGCACGGCCAAACGCGATAGGGTTGGCAATGGCCAATACATCTACCAGCGCCTTGATGCACCCGATCAATGTCTCCTTGAGAATGGAGCGTTCCGCGTTGATCAACCGGTACTGGATCACTCCGGCTTCCACGGCCGTCTTCAGCTGATCCGGCGGGCAGGGTTTGGCGAGAAATCTGAAAATTCGCGCGTTGTTGACCGCGCGGATGGCGGCGTCCCGTCCCGGCTCGCCGGTCAGTAGAATGCGGGTCGCGTCTGGGTAGAAGGTCATTACGTGATGCAGGAAAGTGGCGCCGTCCATTCCCGGCATGCGCATGTCTGAAATCACGACGCAAGCGCCTCCGGACTTCTTGAGAGCTTTCAGTCCCTCATCACCGCTCAAGGCAGTGTGAACCTCGTAGTCCTTACGCAGATGCAACACCAGCCCCTCTACGACCCGGGGCTCGTCATCCACACATAAGATTCGCGGGCGTTCCTGCGCGTTCATGCAGCGACCTCTTGGGAAGCGGTAGTTTCTGCAACGCGCCGCACCGCCTCTTCCCAGCTGAACGGCGCCTTCACGGCAAGCAGATACCGTGAATCGATCTTGGAATCGGGTGGTACCACCGCGTTGAAAACGGACGCGTCGTCAGCCACGAGTGCATGTCCGATGACCAAAGCGCTCAGAACGTCAAACTCCGTTTGTGTCACACGCTCAGGTTGATGATGGTGCGCCACCGCCTCCACGACCGGGTAAGGCAGTCCCCAGATCCCAAGCAGATATGCGCCGATCTCGGCGTGCGACGCCCCTAGGACCTGGTACTCCGCCGCATGCAGGGGAATGTCCTGAGACACAGCCAACTCGACCGCGCGCGTGAGGTCCTGTGGGCACTCCTGGGCAAGTACCCAGTAACCGATGTCATGCAGCAATCCGGCCAGCAAAGTGTCATCAGAGATGGGCGTCCTGGCTGCCAGGGCATTGGCCGCAGCGGCCACGGCGTGTACGTGTCGTTGCAGTTTCTCGAGGTCCAGTCCCGCGCAGGCTTTGCCCGGCCAGCGGGAGAAGATCTCGACCGACATCGCGAGGTTGCGGATTGACTGGAATCCGAGGTAGCTCACCGCCTGCTCGATGTTGGAGATACGCCTTGCGAGCCGGAAGAAAGCGGAATTGACGATCTGCAACATGCGCGCTGCCAGCGCCGAATCGGACCCCACGAGCTTGGCAACGTCGGCCAGCGTCACACTGTCATCCTTGACGATACCCTGGAGAGCCGAATAGATCCGCGGAAGTGTAGGCAGGGCGCGGATGCGTCCTACCAGCGAGCGCAGGCCGGGTTGATTCAGCAGCTCATGCAGCAACAGGCAGCGGTCGATCACGTTCTCGAGCTGCTGGGGCTGACACGGCTTGCTCAAGTACTGGTGAGCAACTGAAACCAGGCGGACGGTCTGCTGTAGCTCGGCATAGCCCGACAACACGATGCGAACTGTTTCCGGCCAGCGTTCGTTTACGATCTCCAGCAGTTTGGCGCCATCCATCCCGGGCATGCGCATGTCCGTCACAATGACGTCACAAGGGCGCTCCTGCATCCTTTCGATGGCTACCGTGCCACTCTCCACGAATTGCATCTCCCACTTCGTATGCAGGCGATGAAGCCTGGTTCGCAGTCCTGCGAGCACCGCGGGCTCATCGTCCACAAATAGAATGCGTTTCATGGCGCCTCCGCTGCGGACTGACCTTTTACGGGCAGGTGAAGGGTAAAGGTTGTGCCGCTACCGACAACACTGTGCACGTCTATCCGGCCACCATGCTTTTCCGCGACGATCGATCGGGCTATCGCAAGCCCCTGGCCGGTACCGCGTCCGACCGGCTTGGTCGTAAAGAAAGGGTCGAACACCTTCTCCAAATTCTCTTGCGGAATACCGCAACCATTGTCCGCAATGGATATCGTGACCTGATCGCCCGCAGCCGCAGTGACGATCGTGATACGTCCCGTAGAGGCATCCTTACCGGACTCGGCGAGCGCATGCGCGGCATTGACGATCAGATTGAGGAATACCTGGTTCAACTCCCCGACGTTGCAGCTCACCTGGGGCAACTCCCCGAATCGGGTCTCGACCACGGCGTGATACTTGTATTCGGTACGTGCGACGGTCAGGGTTGTAGAGAGGGCGTGATTCAGATCAGCGTAGTTGTGTTGAGCACTGTCAGGGTGCGCGAACTCCTTCATGGCGCGGACGATGCCTGCCACGCGCTCGACCCCTTCCAGGGTACGCTCGAACGCCTTTGGAATCTCGTGCGACAGGAATTCGAGGTCGAGGTTGGATTCAAGGGCTTCCAGCTCAGGCAGTACGGATTGCGCGGGCTCGTGGTCAACCAGGCGTCCGATGGCGCGTCGATACTCGGTACGCAGCTTCGCCAGGTCTGTCTCGGCGGACTGGAGAAAGGACACGCTATCGCCCACGTACTGAATCGGTGTGTTGATTTCATGCGCAATGCCGGCCGCGAGACGCCCAACGGACTCCAGCTTCTGCGCCAGGCGCAGCTCGATTGCCATGCGCTCGCGCTCCTGCATCTCGTTGTACAGCTGCTCCTGCAACTGCCGTTGGGCACGCTCCTGAGCGAGCCGCGCGGTAATGTCGGCCCCAACGCACAAGTAGTGATTGACTCCGTGCGGTGCCGTTCTGATCGGGGTCATGGTCATTCCGAAGGAGAAGGTAGTGTGGTCCTTGCGCCGCGCCTCCATTTCGACGCTGACGTTTGTTCCCCGCAGCACAGCTTCGCTGACCCGCTCCAATGCTGCGGCGCTTTTTTCCTCGCACACCAATAGGGACGGACTCTGACCCAGCAGCTCCGCGACCGTGTAGCCGTGACGCTCGCAAATCGCGCGGTTGACGTAGACGATCCGCCACTCTTGTTGCGACACGTCTATGATCATGAAGTGAGTCGAGGCCGCATCAAGCGCGCAGTCGCGCAATTCGAGCTCTTTTTGCAGCCGGGCGCGCTCTGCGCGTTCCGCCGTGAGTAGTGACTGCAATTCCTGGAGCATCGGCAGCTCGGAAGATTGCTGCATCGTGACACGACTGGATGTTTGCATTCGCCTGCCGTCCTGGTTCGAATGAAGGCTCACAGTGTGCGCCCAAACCACCGTCGCAAAACAGGGTGGAGTGCACGCCACGCCAACAAAACAATGTTGCGGCGCGTTTGCCTGCGGGTGATCGCAGCGCGGCGAAAGTTGACAGCCGTCAGCCTGCCTGCGCGGTCGTGGAGGACTGTCTTGTCAGGGCCGCCGTCAGGGCAGCAAGCTGATCTGCATCGTCAGTGACTGCGCCGCATCCGGCGCTAGCGTAAACACGCCCAACTTGTTCTTGAGCTCTCCCGAGAACCCCGCTTCGTCGGCGATGCCCTGCCAAGGCTCTATGCAAATGAAGGGAGCACCCGGTTTTGTCCAGACACCGAGGTAGCGCGCATCCGGATAACTCACGCGTATCCGGGGGCCTTTGTCCGCCCCATACGTCACCGAGTGGCTGCGGATCTCGTCGAAAATCACAACGTCATCCCGAAAAAGCGCATCATCGAGTGCGAGCCGCCGGTGAGAGACGGGTGTTGGATGACGCTCCGGACTCAACAACCCACTCGCGTCGAGACGCCGGATCGAAGGACCTTCGTAGTTCGCGAACTCGATGAAGTGGGCCGCTCGCGACTCACCATACGGCAGCGGCCAGCGCAATCCAGGGTGATAGCCGATGCTCGCCGGCATCTCCTCCTGGCCGATGTTGCGTACCGTGCTGGTCACCGTGAGCGTTGCACCGTTCAAGGCGAAGTCCACGTCCAATTGGAAATGGAATGGATACACCTGCAAGGTGGCCTCGTCCGCGTTCAGTCTGAAAGTGGCCCCGGAGGCGCTCGCCGCGACAATATCGAATGGCCTGACACGGGCAAAGCCGTGTCGGGGAAGGGAGTAGACCTTCGAGCCGACACGGTAACTGCCACCTGCCAGCGTGCCAACTATGGGAAAAAGAATCGGCGCGCGACCCGCCCAGACGGCCGGGTCACCGTTCCAGAGCAGCTCACGTCCGCCCGCGTCTCGCAGAACGGACAGTTGCGCGCCGAGGGGGTTCACCTCGGCGCTGAGCTCTGCAGAGCTCAGCGGAATCCAGGAAGTCTTCAGATCTTGCATGCTCGTAGACAAAAACGTGGGCGCAATTGCCGGGCCGGAGCATCGCACATTGCCCGATCGGGCGCAGGGCTTGCTGAGATCCGGCCACGGGGGTCGCCCTGGATCGACGGTGAGCGGGCGACTGCCCGCGCAGATGGAGAACACTGATGGCGCAGCAGCATGAACTAACATCACAGTCCCGTTCGCCCGTTGCCGAGTGTCTCGGCTGGCTCAGCGTGGGTTTGGGCCTGGCGGCATTGTTCGCGCCGCGAAAGATGGGTGAGATCACTGGACTGGACGGCCGGCACGGCCTGGTTCGCCTGGTTGGCGCCCGCGAGCTCGCAAGCGGCGTCGGACTGCTCACGCAAACCCGCAAGACGCCCTGGCTATGGTCGCGCGTAATCGGAGATGCGATGGACCTTGCAGCGCTGGTATCGGCGCACGCGGGCAACGAGCGTGGCCGTTCGCGGGCGATCGGTGCCGCAGCAATCGTAGCCGCGATAGCGGCCGCCGACGTGGCCGCGAGCGTGCGTACATCGCGGCGCCAGTCCCGTGTAGCGCCGGACATCTATCTCGATCGGACCATCATAGTCAACAAAACACCACGGGAGTGTTATGACTACTGGCGCGATCTGCGCAACATTGCCAATTTCACCCACAGGCTGGAGACGGTAGCCCCCCTCGACGAGCGCCGCTCGCAGTGGATCATGAAGGTGCCGGGAGGCGCCAAGATGGAGTGGATTGCGGAGATCATCGAGGACAAACCGGGCGAGCGGCTGCGCTGGAAGACCGCGGAAGGTGCGCCCTTCAAGGTTGCCGGCGCGGTGAATTTCGAGCCAGCCCCCGGAGGCCGCGGAACATTTGTGACCCTCGGCATGCACTATCACACTCCGGGCGGTGCCATCGGCGCCGCGCTGGCGCGCTTTCTCGGCCCGGATCCCTTTGGGGAGGTGCGCGAGAACCTGCGCCGCTTCAAACAGTTAATCGAAACGGGTGAAATTCCAACGACCACGGGCCAACCTTCCGGCCGCCGCAGTCTTCTCGGGCGGCTGATACCCGAGGGCCGGCGGTCGCAGCAGCCAGGCACCCGTTCACGTCGCTCACCGCAACCCGGCCGCCCAGCGTATTCGAGCGGCTCATCCACACCGCAGGAGGGGCAAATCTCGCCCCGGGAGGGTCGAGTCTCATGAAAGCCAACTGTTGGAATGGGGCGATGGACCTTCGGGTGCAAGAGGTTCCCGAGCCGCGAATACTCAACCCTCGCGACGCCATCATCCGCATCACCTCGACGGCCATCTGCGGCTCGGACCTGCACATCTACGATGGCTACATTCCGACGATGATGAAGGGCGACATTCTCGGCCACGAGTTCATGGGAGAAGTCGTCGAAGTAGGGCCCGCCGTGAAGAACCTCAAGGTGGGCGACCGCGTCGTCAACCCGTTTCCGATTGCCTGCGGCAACTGCTTCTTTTGCACGTCCGGGCAATTCTCGCTGTGCGAAAATTCAAACCCCAACGCCTGGATGGCGGAAAAATTCTGGGGCGGCTCGCCGGCCGGCCTGTTCGGATACTCGCACATGCTCGGGGGATATGCCGGCGGCCAGGCTGAATACGCGCGAATTCCCTTCGCCGATGTCGGCCCGATGCAGGTTCCGCAGCATTTGTCCGACGAGCAGGTGCTGTTTCTGTCAGACATCTTCCCGACCGGCTACATGGCAGCGGAAAACTGCGCAATCAAACCCGGCGACACCATTGCAGTGTGGGGTTGTGGCCCTGTGGGCCTGTTCGCTATCGCGAGCGCCTTTCTGTTGGGCGCCGAGCGGGTGATCGCCATCGATCGCTTCGAGGAACGACTGCGCAAGGCCCGCGAGGACTGCAAGGCCGAGACGTTGAACTACGATGTCGTCGATCCGGCGGAGGCCCTTCGGGAGATGACCGGTGGGCGTGGACCGGATGCCTGCATCGACGCTGTTGGAATGGAGGCGCATGGGCACGGATTTTTTGGCACCTACGATCGAGTCAAGAAGGCGTTACACATGGCCACCGATCGTCCGACGGCGCTCCGCGAGGCGATCCTGGCTTGCCGCAACGGCGGCACAGTCTCGGTCGCCGGCGTCTATGGCGGCCTGCTGGACAAGGTGCCGATGGGTGCGGTCGTCAACCGGGCATTGACCATCAAATCCGGCCAGACACACGTTCAGCGTTACCTGCGGCCGCTCCTGCAGCTCATTGAAGAGGGGCGTATCGATCCAAGCTTCGTGGTCTCGCATCGCCTCGCCCTGGACGAGGCGCCGCAAGGCTACGCCATGTTCCGCGACAAACAGGACGAGTGCATCAAAGTGGTGTTGAAGCCTGGCCAGGCGCGTGCAAGCCAGCCGACGCACTGAGGCGCCCAGCCACTGACGGATTGGGCGCGCTCTGCCGCCATTTCTGCAACGCGTCCACGACGCGCTCAATGACCGGCCGCCAGTGACCGGGCTCATCCTGCCGAAACAGGCGCATCGTGGGATACCAGGGCGTGTCGTCGCGATTTTCCATCCAGCGCCAATCGGCATCCGCGGGAATCAACATCCAGGTGGGCACCCCGAGCGCGCCGCCCAGGTGGGCCGAGAGCGTGTCGACCGAAATCAACAGGTCGAGCGAGCGCATGCATACGGCCTCATCAAGGATGCTGCTGATCCTGGGTACCCGGCCGAAGCCCGCGGGACAGGAGGCGAGGGCGGGGCCGCGTTGCAGGACCTGCCACTGGATTCCGTCGAGCTCCGTCATTTCCTTCAACAAGGAGGGTGCGATGGAGCGGCGTGCATCCCAATCGCCCGACTGCCAGACGATTCCGACGGCCGGGCGGGCACGGACGCCGGGATGAAAGGACCGTGAGCCCAGGTTGAAATACGGCACATCACGCGGAAGTGTTTCGAGGGTTACTCGAAGCGCATAGGGCAGCTCCATGATTTCGATGTCGACATCGCGATCCACCGCGGGCTCGCCATCGTGCAGAGGTAGCAGCACATCGATGCCTGCCGCGGTGCGCAGCAACGGAATGAGCTGCGGCTGTGCCCAGACGAGGGTATTGCTTGCGATCTGTCGCAAGAGGGCGACGAACCGGATGAACTGAACGGTATCGCCCAGGCCGTGGTAACACCGAACCAGCACCCGCTTGCCGGCGAGTGGCCTGCCGTTCCAGATTGCCTGCAGGTGGCGTGGCTCGCATGGGTTGGCGATCTGACTGCCTGATCGCCGGCGGCGCAACTCCTCGTCGCTCAGTCGCCAGGCTGCTTCCCACTCGCCACGGCGCATATGGCGCATCCATCGGTCCTGGATCAGCTCCGGGCTTGGCTCGCGCATGACACCCCTTGGGTGCTGAAGAACTATCTCGAGCACGAGCAAAATCGGCACCCGAATTGCCCGTGCCGTGATTCGCCGCACAGTGCCACCTGGAGCCTGCCGTTAACTTATTACCCCGTGCGCAAATCTACTGAAGCCCGCGTCCCAAGGCCCGGCGCTGTCCTACATCTCTATCGCGACCTCTGGCGTGTCATGGAGGGCGAGCGGCACATCTTCCTCGGCGCAGTGCTGCTGCTCGTCGCCGCCCAGGCTGTGCTCCTCGTCGTGCCGGTCCTATCGGGCCGTGCCCTGAATGCACTGCAGCTTCACGGACGCGATGGCCTGCATGATGCCGGTCTCTGGTTGGGAATGGTGTTGCTCGTAGCCATCTCGAGCTGGGCGCTCCATGGCCCGGCGCGGATCCTCGAACGGCGGGCGGCCCTGACCGTGCGCCGTCGCATGTCCGCAACCCTCACTGAACACCTGTTCACGCTCCCTCTTGCGTGGCACGCCGCAAACCATTCCGGGGCGACCGCTCACCGGATTCAACAGAGCACGCATGCGTTGTCCGGATTTGCGCAAAGCCAGTTCATCTATCTGAACAGCGCCGTGCGACTGATCGGGCCGCTGATTGCCCTCTGGTGGGTGCAGCCCATGATCGGCTACGCCGCGCTGGCGGGTTTCGCGCTCATCTCGCTGTCGGTTGTTGGATTCGACCGTGCGATGCTGCGCCTTGCGAACGAGGAGAACGACGCAGAGCGCCGTTACGCCGCAACCCTGGTCGACACTCTCGGCAATGCGAATACGGTCTATGCGCTTCGCCAGGCAAGAGCAGTGGTTGACCGGCTCGAGCGCCGGCTGCTGGCGATCTTCGTGCCCCTGCGCCGCTCCATCGTTCTCAATGAGGCCAAGTGGTTCACGGTGGACCTCGCGAGCCGGGTGTTGAGTTGCACGCTGGTGGGGCTGTTCGCCTGGCTCGCGACCCGCCCGTCGCGTGACGGCCACGGAGCCGCGACACTGTTGCTCGGCACTGTGTACATGGTCTGGGAGTATGCGCAGCAGGCCAGCGGCGTGATCTGCTCCATCGCGTCCCACTTTCAGACATTTGCCCGCCAGCATGCCGACTATGGGAGCGCCGATGCAATTCGCGACCTGCAGGTTGCGAAGACGGATGATGATCCGCAGTCCGGGATGCGCAGCGGCTGGAACAGTCTTGCCATCCGCGACCTGACTTTCCGCCACAGCGGCAGTCGCGGGGAGGCTGCGGTGCTCGAACGGGTGGCCCTGTCGCTCGAGCGCGGCAAACGGTACGCGTTGATCGGGAGCAGCGGCTCAGGAAAAAGCACGTTGTTACATGTGCTCGCCGGGTTGTATTGCGCCGAGCGCATCGGTCTTTCGATCGATGGCGGCGCGATCTGTGTTTCTCCCGGCAACGCTGCGAATACCTTGCGAGCCGGCGCCACCCTGATTCCCCAGGACGCCGAAATGTACGAGGGCACACTCGGCGAGAATCTCTCCTTGTGCGAATCCGTTTCGGGGCCACCGCATCCGGTGGACTACCAGGCCGCCCTCGATGTGGCGTGCGCTTCCGAATTCGTCGCGGCAAGCGGAATTGGCCTCGAGACTCCGATTGCGGAGCGTGCGGCGAACTGGTCAGGAGGCCAGCGCAGCCGCGTCGCGCTGGCACGCGGAGTGCTCGCCGCGGTTGGCAGCGGACTGGTGCTGCTGGATGAGCCGACCGCAAGTCTCGACCCGGCCACCGAGGCACGCGTGTACGCGAATCTGTTCGCGACCTTCAAAGAATCATGCCTGGTTTCATCCGTTCATCGCCTGCATCTGCTTGGGTTCTTTGATGAAGTCCTGGTCATGCAGGGCGGCCGGCTCGTTGGCCAGGGGGCTGTGAACGACCTCGCCCTGACTTGCCGGGAATTTCAGCGTCTCACAGCAGTCCACGCACGCGCTGCACCCGGTGATCCGGACGCGAGCCGCTCGACCGTAGCCGCGTAACTGCCTTGCGAGGCTGACCTGAGCACCCGCGGCACAGCGCTTGCGGCGGGTGTTCCGTGGCCCAGCCTCCTTCCCACTATGTTGGTCCGGACACCGCAACGGTGGCTGCTCTGGAGGCCACTGCCGCTGATCTGGCGGAGTCAGCCGGCGAGCAGATCTGCGCAGCCTGCGAAGGCGAGCTCGGGGTGGACTTCAAGCCGCCCGCCGCGGGGAGCGCACCGAACTCCAATCCGGTAAGCCGCATGGACAAGCAGGTCGAGTCGCTGATTCGGAGGCGGCTGGCGGATGCTTACCCCGAACATACCATCATCGGCGAGGAGTTCCCGCCGACGCCAAGCTCATCGCCATTCACCTGGGTCGTCGATCCCATTGACGGCACGACCAACTTCATCAATGGTTTGCCCCTGTTTGCGTGCTCCATCGGGGTGCTCTTCCGGGGGCGCCCCATTGCCGGCGCCATCTGGTGCGCTTCGACCCACACCTTCCGGCCGGGCACGTATCACGCAAGCGCAGGCGGCCCGCTGCAGTTCGACGGACGCCCGCTGAGCAGACGAGCGGCGGGCTCCTGGCGCGGGCTCGCCGCTGAACCGGGAAGGGCACCGACGTACGCCGCTGGGTGGGACACGCGCGTGCTCGGATGCGCAACCGTTGAATTTGCGTATGTAGCGGTTGGACTTCTGCGTATTGCTTACATTCCGCGCCCGAGAATTTGGGACGTGGCGGCTGGTCTGGCACTGCTGCATGCGGCGCACTGCCAGGCAATGGTCCAGCGCGCCGCGGGTTGGGACACAATGTTGTATTTCCCAGCGGCCGTTTCCGGCACCGACGACCTCGTACATTGGAGCGAGCCGCTGTTGATCGGTGAGCCGTCCGAGCTTGCGCGCGCCATCACGCTGGGGCATAGAAGTTGCTCCTGTGAACCTAGCATGCATCGGCCCGATCACCAACATGGATCATTCTGAATTGACGCAGATCAATGTAATTAACATGGATCAGATGTCATTAACGTGGGTCAACCCTGCGTTCCAACTGCCAAGCCGCGGTGTAACAGCGTGATCGAGGCCATAATGCTGTGGAATGAACCTAACAACAAGTCGCACTGGGACTTCGTCGACGTGGACCCCGACTGGAGCATCTACTCGCGCATGGTCATCCGCGCAGGCCAGGCGGTCGCTGCCGAGAATGCGCGCCTGCCGCGCGTGCTGGGCGGAATTTCTCCAATCGACCCGGCGTTCATCGAGCGCATGGACCGGCAGGGCGCACTGGCGCAGGTGGATGCAGTGGCGGTCCATGGGTTTCCCCTCGACTGGAACCTCTGGAAGATCGATGAATGGCCCACGCGGCTCGCCGAGATCCACGCGGTCACCGATCTGCCGGTCTGGATCTCCGAGGTCGGCGTGTCAACATTCGGGGCCGACGAAGTGCAGGAATTCGGGCTCAGGCGTACGGCCGAGCTCCTGCGCGGACGCGCCGAGCGCATCCATTGGTACAGCCTCTACGATCTGCCACGTGCGTGGCCGGCGACCACCCGCCACCGCGAAGCGGAAGGCTCCTCCTACTACCGGCACTTTCACATGGGCCTGTTGCGCGAGGACGGCAGCCCCAAGCCTGCAGCTGCGCACTTCGAGGAGCTGACGCCCGAGTTCGGCATCTGCCAGTGGTTCCACTTCGAGGATCACCGCCTCGATGAGGCGGTGCGATGGTTGCGCCGCCTGGGCGTGCGCTTCGTGCGCACCGGATTGAGTTGGGCCGACAGCCTGCGCCCGGGCGCGCTCGACTGGTTCGACCGGCAGATGCGGGCGCTCGAGGAGTTTGCAGTGACCGTCACGTTCTGCTTCACGCCCGAAGCGCGCGGCGTGTTGCCGCATCACAGCAGTCCGCCGCGCGATATCGGCGAATTCGCCGAATTCTGCGCTCGCATGACCCGCCGTTATGCCGCGGATCGCGGCAGCGCCTACGAGTATTCACGACACCAAGGACTATGCCATGGCCGTGGTCAGTAAAGAGCCCGCGCCGCTGATCGTAGCAGGAGGGGCCGGTTTCCTGGGCTCACATCTGTGCGAGCGGCTCGTAGAGCTGAACACTTCAGTGCTGTGTTTGGACAACCTCGTCACCGGCTCGCTGGCCAACCTCGAGGCCCTGATGGGCACCGGGCGGTTCCGCTTCAGGCAACAGGACATCAGCAGTCCCTTCGAGATCGCAGGCTGCCGGGGCATTTTCAACCTGGGATGTCCGGCCTCGCCCGTGCATTACCAGGCGGATCCCATCAGCACCACGATGACGAGCGTGCGCGGCACCTACAACCTGCTGGAGATTGCGCGCACCAGCGGCGCGCCGCTGCTGCAGGCATCGACGAGCGAAGTGTATGGCGAGCCGGCCATTCATCCGCAATCGGAAACCTACTGGGGGCACGTGAATCCCACGGGCCTGCGCGCGTGTTATGACGAGGGCAAGCGCTGTGCCGAGAGTTTGTGTTTCGATTATCAGCGCCAGCACGGTGTCGACGTACGCGTGGCGCGGATATTCAACACGTATGGGCCCCGGATGCAGGTCAGCGACGGGCGCGTAGTCTCCAACTTCATCGTACAGGCGCTGCGCAACCGGCCGATCACCATCTACGGAGACGGCTCGCAGACCCGGTCGTTCTGCTTCGTGGATGACCTGATCGAGGGGCTGCTGGCTTTCATGCTCGCCACTGGAGAGCTGCGCAGCCCGATGAATCTCGGCAACCCGGAGGAGTTCACCATCCGCGAGCTCGCCGAGCTGGTCATCGAGCTGACGGGATCGCGCTCGCGGCTGACATTCCTGCCACTTCCGAGTGACGATCCCACCCAGCGTTGCCCGGATATCGATCTGGCGCGCCGCCAGTTGGGTTGGAAGCCGCGTGTCCCACTGCGCAAGGGACTGCAGATAACCATTCTCTACTTCGAGAGGGTGCTGCTCGAGAGCACTCGCCGGGCGCGCCGCCGCATTGCGAGCGCCCAGGGGGGCTTGGAGGTCAGTCATGTCCGACGGTAGCCGGGTTCTGATCACCGGAGGCGCAGGCTTCATCGGCTCTCACCTCGCCGATGCGCTGCTGGCCCGCGGATACCGCGTGCGGGTGCTCGACTGCCTGAGCGAGCAGGTCCACGGTGACATATCTGGATTTCCGGCGTATCTGGCTTCGGCGGTCGAAGCATATCGCGGTGATATCCGCGACCGGCGCGATGTTGAGCGGGCACTCGCCGGCGTAGATGCCGTGTTTCATTTTGCTTCTGCGGTCGGCGTCGGCCAGAGCATGTATGAGATCGAGAAGTACGTCGACATCAACAATCGGGGCACTGCCGTCCTCCTCGAGGCACTCGTTCGCCGGCCGATAAAGAAGCTCGTCGTCGCTTCGAGTATGAGCGTGTACGGCGAGGGATTGTATCGCGGCAGCGACGGTACGGTCCGGGCACCCCGTCCGCGGGGGCTCGGGCAATTGAAAGCGGGCCGATGGGACGTGGTGGACGATCAGGGACGCGCGCTTCAGCCGCTGCCCACACCGGAAGACAAGACACCCATGCCCGAATCGATTTACGCCCTTTCCAAGTACGACCAGGAAATGATGTGCCTGCTTTTCGGCCGCGCGTACGAGATCCCGGTTGCGGCGCTGCGCTTCTTCAATGTCTATGGCGAGCGCCAGGCGCTTTCAAACCCCTACACCGGCGTCCTCGCGATCTTTGCGGTGCGTTACCTCAACGGCAAGGCGCCTGTGATCTTCGAGGATGGCCATCAGATGCGCGACTTCGTGCACGTGCGCGATCTTGTGGCCGGATGTGTTCTCGCCCTGGAAAGCGATGCCGCCTGCAACGAAGTCTTCAATATCGGTGGCGGAACACCTTACAGCGTGTTGGAAGTGGCCTGGCAGTTCGGCAAGGTGCTCGGCAAGCAGGAGCTGGCGCCGATCGTGTCCGGAAACTACCGGGCCGGCGACATTCGCAACTGCTTCGCCGATATTTCGAAGGCCAGCAACGTCCTCGGCTATCGTCCGCAAATCATTCTCGAAGCCGGTCTCTCGGAACTGGCGCAGTGGTTGCAAGGCCGCATGGACGAGGACCGCTCCGAGGCGGCTGCAGCCGAGCTTCGCCGCCACGGACTCGTAGCATGAACGCGCGCGCTGCAGCCCCGCTCGCACTGGTCACGGGCGGCGCGGGCTTCATAGGAACCAACCTGTCCGACCGCCTGCTGTCGTCCGGACAGAGGGTCCTCATCTTCGACAATCTCTCACGCGCCGGAGTCTGCACAAACCTGCACTGGCTGCAAACACAACACCCGGACAGCCTCGAGGTGCAGGTCGCCGACATCCGCGACGCGGACGCGGTTTCGCATGCCGTGGAGCGCGCCGACACCATTTATCACTTTGCTGCGCAGGTTGCGGTGACGACCAGCCTCGATGATCCCGTGCAGGATTTCGAGATCAACACACGCGGTACGCTCAATGTCCTCGAGGCGATGCGCCGGCGCCGCCGCGCGCCGCCCTTGATCCTGACTTCGACCAACAAGGTATACGGTGCCCTCGACGACGTCGAGTTGGCGAGACGCGCGCAGCGCTACATTCCCGTCAGCGCCGAGCTGCGAAGCAACGGCATCAGCGAGTCGCGTTCGCTGGATTTCCATAGCCCCTACGGTTGTTCGAAGGGAGCGGCCGATCAATACGTGCTCGACTATGCGCGCTCGTACGGTTTGCCGGCGCTCGTATTTCGCATGAGCTGCATCTATGGCCCGCACCAGTTCGGCAACGAGGACCAGGGCTGGGTTGCCCATTTTCTGCTGCGAGCCCGGGAGCGGCAGCCCATTGCAATCTTTGGCGACGGCTGCCAGGTGAGGGACGTGCTGTATGTGGAAGATCTGCTGGATGCCTTTACGCTCGCCAGCGCAAACGTCCAACGGCTCAAGGGCCAGGCGTTCAACATTGGCGGCGGTCCAGGCAACACGCTGAGCTTGCTCGAGCTAGTTGACATGATGCAGGAACGGCTCGGCAGCAGGGTCGATCTGCAGTTCAGTCCGTGGCGGCGGGGAGATCAGCGCTACTACGTAACGAACACTGGACGGTTCGAGGCTGCCACCGGGTGGCGTCCCAGCGTATCGCCACAATTGGGTGTCGAGCGTCTGCAGGAATGGCTCGACCACGTGACGCCCGTGAGACGCGAGTGGGCAAGCGACGCTCCGCCGAAGGTGATGACTCTATGAGTGGCGTCCAAGGATTGCGGGCTGTGCGCATTCGAGCACCGGGCCGCATCAGCATCGAGCAGTGCGAGCCGCCTCAGCCGGCGAGCGATCAAGTCCGTGTGCGCCTGGAAGGCTGCGGTGTTTGCGCATCCAACCTGCCCGTATGGGAGGGACGATCCTGGTTTTCCTATCCATTCGAATGCGGCGCGCCCGGTCATGAAGGATGGGGCACGATCGATGCCAAAGGCTGCGATGTCGAGGCATTCACGGTGGGGGAACGCGTCGCGTTTCTTTCTCAGCATGCGTACGCCGACAGCGATCTCACGACAGCGGACGCGCTGGTGAAGTTGCCTTCGGAATTGAACGGGCAGCCCTTTCCGGGCGAGCCACTGGCCTGCGCTGTGAATATCTTCCGCCGGGCTCAGATCGAAGCGGGCCAGGACGTTGCGATTGTGGGCATCGGTTTCCTTGGAGCAATTCTCACCGCCCTGGCTGTGCGTGCGGGAGCCCGGGTCGTCGCTCTGTCTCGCAGACCGTTTGCACTGCAGCTCGGCGAGCGGTTTGGGGCATCTGCCGCCCTTGGACTTGCGGAGCCGCAGAGCGCCTTGCGAGAGGCGCGCCGCCTGTCACCCGCCGGTGCCGGTTATGACCGCGTGATCGAGTGTGTCGGATCCCAGGAAGCTCTCGATATTGCCTCCGAGCTGACGGGCACGCGGGCGCGGCTGGTGATTGCGGGATATCACCAGGATGGAGAGCGCCGAGTCAATCTGCAACAGTGGAACTGGCGTGGTCTGGATGTGATCAATGCGCACGAAAGGCAGCCCGAGGAATACGTTCGCGGTATGCGGGAAGCGATTGCTCTCGTAGTCGAGGGCGCACTCGATCTGAAGGATCTCCTCACGCATCAGTTTCCCCTCGAAGAGACCTCGGCAGCTTTCGACGTCCTCACTGAGCGGCCGGCGGGGTTCGTAAAGGCCCTGGTGTTGTGTCAATGAATGCGCCAGTCAGTCTTCCACGGGTGGGCTTTGCCGGCGTCGGCTGGATCGGACTGAATCGCCTGCGCGCCATAGCAGCCGCGGGTATGGCCGAGATTGTTGGAATTGCGGATACCTCGCCGGATGCAGCACAGGCAGCCGTAAGGTCAATCGAAGCGCGTGCGCCCACCGCCCGGGTCGTCCGCGACTTTGACGAGTTGCTCGCGCAGGATCTCGACGGAATCGTCATTGCCACCCCCAGCGGCCTGCACGCAAGTCAGGCTACAGCCGCGCTCGAGCATGGGCGGGCCGTGTTTTGTCAGAAACCTCTTGCAAGAACTGCACATGAGGCCGCTCAGGTCATAAGGGCCGCCCGTGCCAGCGACAGATTGCTGAGCGTTGATCTGTGCTACCGCACAGTTGCGGGCGTTCCGCAGCTCGTGGAGCTGGCCCGGAGCGGCGAGCTTGGCGAGCTCTACGCGGCAGATCTCGTGTTTCACAACGCATACGGCCCGGACAAGTCCTGGTTCTACGATCTGCAGCAGTCCGGTGGCGGCTGCGTCATGGACCTCGGCATACACTTGTTGGATCTTGCGTTGCTGGCCTTCAACTATCAGGAGGTCTGCGCCGTCCACAGCCGGCTGCATCGCGCAGGAACTCTTCTCAGAAAGCCCATTGAGGAGTTGGAGGATCACGCATTCGCGGAGGTGCAATTCAGCACCGGCGCGACCGCGCGCATCGCCTGTTCCTGGCGTCTGTCCGCGGGACAGGACGCGGTCATCGAGGCGGCGTTCTACGGTACGCGGGGCTCTGCAATTCTGCGCAACATCGATGGATCTTTCTACAACTTCACCGTCGAGCATTGTGTGGGCACGAAACGCCGCGCCATCGCTGGCCGGGATGATCAGTGGGGTGGCCGGGCTGCCAACGCGTGGGTCCGCAAGCTCTCGCAAGGGACTCGCTTTGATGAACGGACTGAGCGTCTCTACGACTTGTCAGTGCTGGTAGATGCCATCTACGGCAGGCAATCGGGGTAGGCCAATGCAACTCTTGATGACAACGGACGCGATCGGGGGGGTATGGAACTACTCCTTGGAGCTGTGCGGCGCGTTCGGAGCGCACAGTATCCGCGTAGCTCTCGCAGTGCTCGGGGGGCCGCCCTCCAATGCGCAACGGGAGCAGGCGGGCCGTCTTTCGAACGTGACTGTTCATGAGTCAAGCTTTCGCCTGGAGTGGATGACGGATCCCTGGGAGGACCTGGCGCGCGCGGGCGAGTGGTTGCTGTCACTGGAAAAAATGACCGGTGCGGACGTGGTGCACCTGAATCATCTCGTCCACGCCGATCTGCCCTGGCAGGCGCCGGTGATGACCGTCGGTCATTCCTGTGTGCTGTCCTGGTGGGCCGCGGTTTTGGGCCAAGCGGCGTCGGCCGGGCCCGGCCCCGAATGGGACGAGTATCGGAGTCAGGTCACGAGAAGCCTGCAGGCAGCATCCTGTGTGGTCGCGCCTACAGAGGCTGCCCTGAGCGAGCTGGATCGCCTGTATGGCCCGTTCCGGCGCGCAGCCGTCGTTTTCAATGCTCGCGACCGGCGACAGTTCACCGCGGGTCACAAGGAGCGGATGGTGCTGTCCGCGGGCCGCCTGTGGGATCGGGCAAAGAATGTTGAGGCGCTCGCCTCGGTTGCACCCGGTCTCAGTGCACCCGTTTTTGTCGCTGGCCAGGCACAGAGCCCCGACGGAAACACAGCTACGTTCTCCAACGTCACTCTGCTCGGTCCCCTCGATTCTGCAGCGCTCGCAAGTTGGTATTCGCGCGCTGCCATTTATGCGCTGCCGGCGCGATACGAGCCCTTCGGGTTGACCGCCCTGGAAGCTGCGATGTCAGGTTGCGCATTGGTGCTGGGGGATATCGGGAGCCTCCAGGAGGTCTGGGGTCCCGCGGCCCGGTATGTGCATCCGGAAGATCACGACTGCCTGCGTGACACGCTGAATGAGCTCATAGCGAATGACTCGTTGCGCAAACGCAGTGCCGCTCGCGCCATGGCACGTGCGCGGCAGTTCACACCCGCGCGTCAGGCCCGACGATACAAAGCGCTCTACCAGGATCTGCTGGGACTGCAGGACCACCCGCGCTGGAAAAAGCCTGGTTGAGGCCGCTCCGATGCGATTCGTCCTTTTCTATCACTCGCTGCTGTCCGATTGGAATCACGGTAACGCGCACTTCCTGCGGGGCGTGGTCGGCGAGCTCATGTCGCTCGGCCACGATGTGAGAGTCATGGAACCCTCCGACGGCTGGAGTCTCACGAACCTGCGCGGCAGTCAGGGTGAGGCGGCAGTGGAGGCCTTTCACACGGCGTATCCGCAGTTGCGCAGTGAGCTTTACGAGCTGGAGACTCTCGACCTCGAGCCGGTTCTGGACGCCGCCGATGTGGTGATCGTCCATGAATGGAATGACCCCGTGCTCGTGAAGAGGATCGGCGATCATCGCCGGCGCTCCCGCTTCCAACTTTTATTTCATGACACCCATCACCGCGCCGTGAGCGCGCCGGAGGAGATGGCAGCATTCGATCTGTCCAACTACGACGGCGTGCTGGCGTTCGGCGAGGTGTTGCGACGGATCTACGAGGAACGAGGCTGGGCAGCGCGCGCCTGGACGTGGCACGAGGCTGCGGACATCCGGATGTTTCATCCCCAGGAGCTTCCCAAGTCGCTCGACCTGGTCTGGATCGGCAACTGGGGCGATGGCGAGCGCGCGCGGGAGCTGCAGAATTTTCTGCTCGACCCGGTCCACGAGTTGCAATTGCGGGCGCGGATCTTCGGCGTGCGCTATCCGCCGGAGGCACTGGCCGCAGTCGAACGCGCACACATCGAATATGGCGGCTGGGTGGCCAACTACCGGGTTCCTTCACTGTTCGCTTCGGCCCGCTTTACCGTGCACGTACCGCGGCGTTTCTACAGCGAGCAGCTTCCGGGTATTCCGACGATTCGCGTGTTTGAAGCCCTGGCTTGTGGCATTCCGCTCGTATGCGCTCCGTGGGAGGACAGCGAATCACTGTTTGTGCCGGGGGAGGATTTCCTGGTCGCCCGGGATGGCAGCGAGATGCGTGACCATCTGCGTCGCCTGCAGGCCGAGCCGGATTTCGCGCAGGCTATCGCCCTGCGCGGCATTTCCACCGTCCGGGCGCGGCATACCTGTGCTCACCGGGCGCGTGAGTTGTTGTCAATCTGCAAGCAGGAGTAAGCCATGGGCCGCGAGCTCAGCATCGCATTCTTCGGCTCGAGCCTGGTATCGGCCTATTGGAATGGAGCAGCCACGTATTATCGCGGACTGATACGCGCGCTGCATGCGAGGGGTCACCGGGTTACGTTTTTTGAGCCGGATGCATTCGACCGGCAGGCGCATCGTGACATGCAGGAGGATCCCCCATGGGCGAGGGTGCAGGTCTACTCCGCGGACCCTGACTCGATGTCCGGCGGCCTCGCAGCCGCACTGGACCGTGCCCGCCACGCAGATGTCATCGTGAAGGCCAGCGGCGTCGGCATCAACGACGAACTACTCGAACGCGAAGTGCTGTCGCTGCGGCGCCCCGGGAATCTCATCGCATTCTGGGATGTTGACGCGCCCGCGACGTTGGAGCGGATTGCAAACAACTCTCTCGATCCGTTCCGCGCGCTGATTCCCCGCTATGACCTCGTGTTCACGTACGGAGGCGGCAATCCCGTCGTGGATGAATATGTATCTCGTGGAGCCCGCGCCTGCGTTCCGATTTACAACGCGCTCGATCCTCTTACTCATCACCCCGTTCAGCCAGACAACCGCTTTGGCGGGCTGCTCGGGTTCCTGGGCAATCGGCTGCCCGACCGCGAGGCGCGTGTCAGGGAATTCCTTTTTGCGCCGGCTCGCACGCTGCCCAAGGAGACTTTTCTGCTGGGTGGCAATGGCTGGGATAACTCCGCGGGTGCTCCGCCGAATGTCCGCTTACTCGGCCACGTCTACAGCGCCGAACACAACGCCTTCAACTGCACTCCGCGGGCCGTGATCAACATCAATCGCGACAGCATGGCGCGTACGGGTTTCTCGCCTCCAACGCGGGTGTTCGAGGCCGCTGGCGCGGGGGCCTGTCTGATAGTCGATGCCTGGGAGGGGATCGAATTGTTTCTCGAGCCGAAGACGGAAGTCCTGGTGGCGCGCAGCGGCGAGGAGGTATCAGAGCACATCGCGGCCTTGGATGCGGAAAGCGCCGGCAGAATTGGCCGCGCTGCGCTGCGCAGGGTACTCGCACACCACACGTATGCGCACCGCGCGCTGCAAGTCGAAGCGACGCTCCTGGACAAGGTGCCGCAGGAGGTTGCAGCGTGAGAGACGATCGGCCGCTCGATATCGTCATTTTCGGCCTGGCGATCACTTCTGCGTGGGGAAATGGGCACGCGACCACCTACAGGGCGTTGATCCGGGCCCTTGCCTCGCGCGGACATCGAGTGCGCTTCTTTGAGCGCGATGTAGCCTGGTACGCCGCGAACCGTGACCTACCGGACCCGCACTATTGCGAGGTGCAGCTGTACTCGGGTATTGCGGATCTCGAGCAGCACTTCCCTGAGGACATCCCGGCGGACCTGGTCATCCTGGGCTCATTCGTACCGCAGGGCGCCCAGTTGGCCGAATGGATTCTGCCGCGCTGCTGTGGGCTGACTGCCTTCTATGACATCGACACCCCGGTTACGGTTGCCAAACTCGAGCGGGGTGAGTGCGACTATCTGAGCCCCAGCCTCGTGCCGCGCTTCGATCTGTATCTGTCGTTTTCCGGAGGGCCGATCCTCAAGCGCCTGCAGAATCAGTTCGGTGCGTTACGGCCGCGCGCCTTCTACTGCAGCGTCGAGCCGCGCGACTATTATCCAGTGCCGCAGACGCTCAAGCGCTACGACCTCGGCTATCTGGGTACCTATAGCGCCGACCGGCAGCCCGCGCTCGAACGGCTTCTACTCGAGCCTGCGCGCGAATGGTCCAAGGGACGATTCGCCGTTGCGGGCGCGCAGTACCCGGATGCCATCCGGTGGCCGGCCAATGTCGAGCGTACGGATCACCTCGCCCCTGACGCGCACCGCGACTTCTACAACAGCCAACGGCTCACCTTGAATATCACCCGGGCGGACATGATCGCCAGCGGTTACTCACCGAGTGTGCGCTTGTTCGAGGCGGCAGCGTGCGGCGTGCCGATCATGACGGACGAGTGGAACGGACTCGACGAATTCTTCAAACCTGGCCGCGACATCCTCATCGCGAGAAGCACCCGGGATGCGCTCAGTTGCCTGCGCACGATGGACAATGAAACCTTGCGGCTGATTGGCGCCAGGGCCCGCGCGCGGGTGTTGGCCCTGCACACGGCTGCACACCGGGCGCTGGAGCTGGAAAGCCACGTGCGTGAGGCCGCCGGCACGTACGCGCCTGCAGGTCTCTCCGGGACCTGGACGGACTCGACAACGGCGGCTGTTGCAACATGAGCGCCATCGCCGCTCTCGCTCCCTGGTTTCACAATCTTCACCTTCCCAGCGGCGAGCAGACCGCGCCACAGCATCCCCTGGGCGATTTCCCCTTGGTGAAGTGGCGTCAGATAGAGCCTTTCATCGCGCCTGATCTCACGGGACAACGGGTGCTCGACATCGGCTGCAACGCGGGTTTCTACAGTTTCGAGCTTGCGCGCCGGGGCGCCAATGTCACTGCCATCGACATCGATGCGCACTACCTGAAGCAGGCGCACTGGGCGGCTGCTCAGTTCGGCCTGTCTGAGCGCATCCAGTTCCAACAGGCCTCGGTGTACGACCTCGCGGAAAGCGCAGATCGGTTCGATATCGTCTGGTTCCTCGGTGTGCTCTACCACTTGCGTCATCCGTTGCTCGCCCTGGACATCCTTCATGAGATCACTGCCAGACAAATGGTGCTGCAGACCCTGACGATGCCCGGGGATGTCGTCGTAACGCCACCGTCCGGCATTGGGCTCGATCAGCGCAATGAGTTGACGCGGCATGGGTGGCCCTGCATGGCGTTCATCGAGCGCGAGCTGGCGGGCGATCCCACCAACTGGTGGGCTCCCAACCACGCGTGCGTGGAGGCAATGGTCAGATCGGCGGGATTCCGGGTGACCGTGCGCCCGGGTCACGAGATCTACATCTGCGAGCCCGACCCGGCCGAGCCGGAAGTGATGCGCGGACTGCGCGAAGCCGAATTGCAGGCAGTCGCGCGTGGGGCAACCTCTCGAGCCGCAGCAGCAATGCGATCAGGAGAAATGCGATGAGACATCCAGCGATTCATATCGATCCTCCCCGCGGCAGGTTGGGCATCCTCCTGGTTGGCCTGGGCGCCGTCAGCACAACGTTCATCGCCGGTGTACTCGCAATCCGCAAGGGTCTCGCAGCCCCCATCGGATCGCTCACGCAGATGGGCACGATCCGACTGGGAAAGCGCACGGAGCAACGCTCGCCACCCATACGTGAGTTCGTGCAACTGGCCACTCTCGATGACATGGAATTCGGTGCCTGGGATATCTTCGAGCAGGACGCCTACGAGGCCGCAACGACGGCAGGCGTGCTCGATGCGGCGCTGCTGGAGAAACTTCGGGAGCCGCTTTCAAACATACGTCCGATGCCGGCAGTCTTCGATCGCAGCTATGTGAAACGCCTCGACGGACCCAACGTCAAGCGCGGCGGCAGCAAGCGCGAGCTGGTCGAGGAGTTGCGCGCCGATATCCGCAACTTCGCGCGTCTGAAACAGGTGAGCCGGCTCGTAATGTTGTGGTGTGGCAGCACTGAGGCGTTCGCCACGGAATCGGCGGTACACCGAAGTCTCGCCGACTTCGAGCGCGCGATCGATTCGAACGACGCGGCAATTTCGCCCAGCATGTTGTACGCCTACGCGGCCATCAAGGAGAACGTGCCGTACGTCAATGCGGCCCCCAACCTGGCCGTGGATATTCCGGCGCTCATTCAACTCGCGAATGAGCAGCATGTGCCGATCGCCGGTAAGGACCTGAAAACGGGCCAGACTCTCCTCAAGACCATCATCGCGCCCGGACTCAAGGCTCGCCTGCTGGGCGTGAGCGGCTGGTATTCGACCAACATTCTGGGCAATCGGGACGGGGAGGTGCTGGCGGACCCGGAATGCTTCCGGACCAAGGAAGTGAGCAAAAAGGGCGTGCTGGACCACATCCTGCAGCCGCAGCTATATGAACAGCTGTACGGCAACCTCTGTCACCAGGTGCAGATCAACTATTACCCGCCGCGCGGTGACAACAAGGAAGGCTGGGACAATATCGACCTGTTCGGCTGGTTGAACTACCCCATGCAGCTCAAGGTCAACTTCCTGTGCCGGGACAGCATACTGGCCGCGCCCCTGGTGCTGGACCTCGCCCTGTTCATGGATTTTGCAGCGCGCGCCCAGCGCAGCGGAATCCAGGAGTGGCTGTCATTCTATTTCAAGAGCCCGATGTGCGCGCCGGGGTTGTACCCGGAGCACGACCTGTTCATTCAACTCAAGAAGCTGAAGAACACCTTGCGGCATCTGCGCGGGGAGGAGCTCGTCACACACCTCGGCGCGGAATACTACGGGTGAGGCCGCACACTGAGGAGGCGAATCGCTTCACGATAGCCATGCAGCGTTCCAACATCGACATAGTTTTCGCCGGTATGGATGGCGACGGCCGCGCCGCCTTGCTGCAACCATGCGTTGATCAACGTGCCGACGTATGCGTCACGCTCGCCTCGCTGGCGCCAGAATGCACGCAGCTCATGGAAGATCCGGCCCGGCATTCGAAAGGCGCCCCAGATCTGCCGGGAGGTGGCGTTCACGGATTTGACCTGGATCTCCCGCACGCGCCCGGACGGGTCGCTTACCACCGCGTCGAAAAATTCGGGATGCTCCACCGGGAATGTCAGAAAGGCGAGCTGGTCGTCCGGCAATGTCTGCAATGCATCCACGGGAAACCAGATGGTATCCGGCAATCCAACCGCGACGCTCTCGTCGGGATGGATCAGCAGGTGAGCACGGAACAATGCATCGCACAAACCCGCCGCCTGC
>JAQGOF010000133.1 GCA_028293745.1 Gammaproteobacteria bacterium
CCCGCTGGCTGCGCGCCCCGCACGAAAGGCGCCATTTTCGTTCGCTAAGCAAGAAAGCTGATCGCGCGTTTTGTTCGGTTCTGCTGCGAGTCGCCGGGTGATAACGTTTTTTGCGATGATATCTCACTCAGCAGCGCGGGCGTACGGTGCTGCCGTCGCGCTCGCGTCATGGCTTGAAGTGAAGCATGCAAACTGAGGGGGCGATCGAGAGCAACGCTGAGTCAACGGCCGCAACCGGCTACCGCAACTACGTGCTCGGCGTGCTTTGCCTGACCTACGTCGTCAATGTCATGGACCGCTCCGTGCTCGGCGCCCTGTTGGAGCCGATCAAGCATGAGTTTGGCGCAACCGATACACAACTGGGACTGTTAGGCGGTCTCGCCTTCGCGTTGTTCTATGCGACGCTCGGCGTGCCGCTCGCCGCTCTCGCCGATCGCACCAGCCGGCGCAACGTGATTGCGGTTTGCGCAGCGCTCTGGAGCATTATGACGGCGCTATGCGGAGCCGCCGGCAGCTTTACGACGCTGCTCGCAGCTCGCATTGGAACAGCGGTTGGTGAGGCGGGCGGCACGCCACCCTCGCACGCGTTGATTTCCGATTACTTTCCGCCCGGCAAGCGCGCAACCGCTCTTTCGATCTTCGCATTGGGCGTACCGCTGGGCGGCATGCTCGGCAATTTTCTCGGCGGGTGGGGCAATGAGTTGTTCGGCTGGCGCCAGGCGTTCGTGCTGACTGGCTTGCCGGGCCTCGCGGTCGCATTGCTGATCCGGTTCACGGTCAGGGAGCCCAAGCGCGGTCAGGCAGACGAGATTCCTGCGCACGTTGCGAAGGCCAATGCGCCTCCTATTCGCGAAGCACTCGTTTATCTATGGCATCGGCCGTCGTTCCGGCACATGAGCCTGGCGGCAGCCCTGCATTCGGTCGCCTGGTACGCCGGCAGCAGCTTCAACAACTCTTTCTTCATCCGGGTTCATCACATGAGCACGGGGGAGGCGGGTAGCTGGGTCGCATTGCTGCTGGCCATCGGCGGCATCGGCACGCTGCTCGGGGGCTACTTTGCTCATTCGCTCAGTATCGCCACCGGCGATCGGCGCTGGTACATGTGGGTCCCCGGTTACGCCACGCTCGCGATGGTGCCGTTTCAGTTCTCGTCCTACCTGGGCTCGAGCCTCTGGGTAGCGATTCCTTCGTTTTCGATCATGCTGATCCTGGGTTCGATGTTCTTCGGCCCCTCGTTCGCCATGTCCCAGGGGCTGGCTACTCTGCGGATGCGGGCGGTCGCCACCTCGCTGGTGCTGTTCGCACAGACTTTGATCGGCCTGGGACTCGGGCCTTTCCTCGTCGGTGTGGTCAGCGACCACTTGAGGCCTGCGGTCGGTACTCACTCACTGGCGTATGGGCTCGTGACTGTCGGATTGGTCAACTTGTGGGCGGCGGTTCATTACTTCCGCGGCGCCCGGACGCTGCGCGCGGATCTCGAGCTCGCCGCAACTCGAGGCTGAGGGGCGGGGTCGGGCGCAGCCTGAGCGGGTAGGGGCCTTGGCGGGCCGCGGGCCGCAACTGAACAGCCGCTGCGCTCGCCCGATGCCCTCAATGTGGACGCCCGCACCCGAACGGTGCAGAAACTTCACTCGGAGCCGTTCCCGAGGGCCCTTAACCGCACGAATGGCGGGGTCCCGACATGGCATGCGTTTTGCTTTATTACTCTCGGCGGTGCGCCTCACGCCGAGCATGACGACTCCGGCTTTAGTGCTCATGTGAGGCCACGTTCGCAGCGGCGGTTGACCCCCTCATTCGTCGTCGCGGCGTTAGAACGTGCGAGGTGATCTCACCTCGCACGTTTTTTATTGTGGTGGTTCCGGTTCCTCCGGCATCGGGGCTGGCGTGTGCGGCCGGGCAACCGGCGCCGCTCCCGGGCGATGATCCTGATCAGCCTCCATCATGTCCACGGCGGGCTCGGCTCTGCCGGAACAAGCGACAACCGCCACGAGCAGCGCCAACACGCGCGTGCCACGCTTCAAGGTACGACTCGCTTGAACCAGGCGTACACACCGTAGCTGGTACGTGTTGGATCCTTGAAGTCGGTGTAGATCCACGCCCACAGCAGGTCGGGCCGCGACTGCGACATGCGCAGGTACACATACCGGCGCGCGGCTCCCTGTTCATACATGGCGAAGATATGTGCTGTCGCAAGCCGCTGCGCACCAACTTCATGCCAGTCACAGTCAACCGGCTCGCACTTGCCCACGGCATGAACGTACCAGGCTGGGCCGGGCGGGTAGGGGGCGCCGTTCAGGACCCGATCCTGACATATGAATCGCAGATCGAGGCTCACCAGGCCGCGAGTGTCCGGCGTAACGTTGGTCCACTGTCCGACTTCACGCGGCTCGAGGCAGGCGGCGCGCGCGTGGCCGGTCAGCAGCAGGCTGCCGAGCAGTGCAAACAGTAACAATACGGACGACCTCATCCCCCACTCTTTGAAATGTTATTGGGGGCGAGAACATAGCCGGCGCGTTATGTGAATTCAATGGTGCGCGGGCAACATTTTGCGTCAACCGCCAGTAATCCGATGCTCCAAATCGATTCCTGCGATTTCAAATCCTTTGCGGAAGTCGCGGATGTGCCGCGCCATCCAGGTGCGCGCTCCATCGGTATCGCGCTCTTGCAACGCTTCGCTGATCTTGCGTTGCGCCGTCATTATGCGTGAGCGTGCCTGCGGAACCTTGTCGATCATCACGCCCAGCGATGGCTCGAGCAGCTGTAATAGCGGTTCTTGCGCAAGCATCAGGATCTGGTTGTGGGTTGCACGTCCCGCGGTGCGGAAGAACTCAGCTGCGCGGTGAACCGCCGTCCGCGTCTGCTCATTGTCTGCTGCAAACTGCGCGGCAGCCGCGGCGACTTGCAAAAGGTCCTCGGCAGTGCGGGCGCGAGCCGCGACCTCGGCCATAGGTGGCTCAAGAAGTGTCAACGCCTCCCAAACTTCCATGAAGGTGACATCATGGAGCACCAGTCCGCGAGTCACCGCTCCGGCAAGGGCGAGGTGCTGCGGGCGACTGACCGACATGAGTTTCGAGCCCGGGCGACGTGTGACCAGTCCGTTGCTCTCGAGCTCGCGCAACGCTTCGCGCACGGTCGAGCGATTCACGCCGAACTGCCGCGCCAGCTCCGTCTCCGGCGGCAGGCGATCGCCTTCGCGCAGGCTGCGATTGAGGATCCGGCCGCCAATGGCCGCGGCCACCTTGCGGTAAGCCGGCTCCATCTGGATCTGATCGAACTCAACGCTCACGCGGCCGACTCGAACAACTCGCGTCCAATGAGCATTCGGCGGATCTCCTGGGTGCCGGCGCCGATCTCATAGAGCTTCGCATCGCGCAACAGGCGGCCGGCGGAGTAGTCGTTCGTATACCCGTTGCCGCCCAACGCCTGGATCGCTTCGAGCGCGGCTCGCGTCGCATGCTCGGCTGCGAAGAGAATGCAGCTCGCCGCATCGCGCCGTTTGGCCGTGCCCGAGTCACAGGCGCGCGCCACGGAGTAGACATACGCACGGCTCGCATTCAGCGCCGCATACATGTCCGCCACCTTCGCCTGCATCAGCTCGAAAGTCCCGATGGGTTGTCCGAACTGCTTTCGTTCGCGCACGTAAGGCAACACCAGGTCGAGGGCCGCTGCCATCAAGCCGAGCGGTCCGCCCGCCAGAACGACGCGCTCGTAGTCGAGACCACTCATCAACACGGCCGCGCCGCGATTCACCTGGCCCAGCAGGTTCGCCGCCGGCACCGGGCAGTCCTGAAACACGAGCTCGCAGGTCCCCGAGCCGCGCATGCCCAACTTGTCGAGCTTCTGCGTGGTCGAGAACCCGGGGCTGCCGCGCTCCACGATGAAAGCGCTGATGCCGCGTGGGCCTGCCGAAATGTCAGTTTTGGCATATACCACGAACACGTCCGCGTCCGGACCATTCGTGATCCACATTTTCCGGCCGTTGAGCACATAGGTATCGCCGCGCAATTCGGCACGCAGCTGCATCGACACCACGTCGGAACCTGATCCGGGTTCCGACATCGCCAGCGCACCAACATGCTCGCCGCTGACGAGCTTGGGCAGGTACCGGTCGCGTTGCGCATCCGTGCCGTTCAAGCGGATCTGATTCACACACAGGTTGGAATGTGCGCCGTAGGAGAGGCCCACCGCGCCGGATGCACGGGAGATCTCTTCCATGACAATGGTGTGGGCGAGGTATCCGAGGCCCGCGCCGCCCCAGCGCTCCGGGACGGTGACCCCCAACAGGCCCTGCTCTCCGAGGGCGGGCCACAGGTCGCGCGGAAACTCGTTGTCCCGGTCGATATCGGCCGCACGCGGCGCAATCCGTTCGGTGGCGAAACGCCGCACCTGTGAGCGGATCTCCTCGAGGCTCTCGTCGAGCCCGAAATCACAGTCTATGGCAGCCATGTGCTTGCCTTCCCCTAATGTACGATCGTATGATTGTCGGACAAACCGGCAACCGTGGCAAGTATGGCTGCAATATCTTCCCGAGTGGATGTGCATTCGCAGGAATTCCGCGACAACGTGCGGACAATGAGCGAGCTTGCGGCCGATGTCCGCCGCCAGGCTGCGCGGGTGGCGCTGGGCGGCTCGCAGGCCGCGACCCGGAAGCACAAGGCGGCCGGAAAGCTGACGGCCCGGGAACGCGTTCGCGTGCTGTTGGATACGGGAAGTCCATTTCTGGAGCTGTCGCAGCTTGCGGCACACGGCTTGTACGGAGGTGAGATCGCAGCTGCGGGTATCGTCACGGGAATCGGCCGGGTCAGCGGCCGGGAATGCGTGATCGTTGCGAACGATCCGACCGTGAAGGGCGGCACCTACTACCCGATTACCGTCAAGAAACATCTGCGCGCGCAGGAGATTGCGCGCGACAACCGGCTACCTTGCGTGTATCTCGTGGAGAGTGGCGGCGCGTTCCTGCCGGCGCAGGACGAAGTGTTCCCCGACCGTGATCACTTCGGTCGCATCTTCTACAACCAGGCGACGTTATCGGGGGCTGGCATCGCGCAGATCGCCGTCGTACATGGCTCGTGCACGGCTGGCGGCGCCTACGTTCCAGCGATGTCGGATGAGAACGTGATCGTCAAGAACCAGGGGCGGGTCTTTCTCGGTGGCCCGCCGTTGGTCAAGGCGGCAACGGGCGAGGATATCGACGCCGAATCGCTCGGCGGTGCGGATGTGCACTGCCGCGAGTCGGGTGTCTGCGATCACTATGCCGAAAACGATACACATGCCTTGTCGATTGCGCGGCGAATCGTTTCGAGGCTGGCGCCTGCCGCGGATACGAGTCCGCCGGTGGCCTCCCGCGAGCCGAAATACGACCCTGCCGAATTGTATGGTGTTGTTCCTGCGAATCTGCGCAAGCCGTACGACGTTCGCGAGGTGATTGCGCGGCTCGTCGATGCCTCCGAGCTGGATGAGTTCAAACAGCTCTACGGTACGACACTGGTCTGCGGGTTTGCGCATATTGGCGGCTATCCGGTCGGAATCCTCGCCAACAACGGCATATTGTTTTCCGAGAGCGCTCTGAAGGGGACTCATTTCATCGAGCTGTGCGCGCGGGCGCGCGTTCCGCTGTTGTTCCTGCAGAACATTACCGGCTTCATGGTGGGCCGGCGTGCGGAGGCCGGCGGCATCGCAAAGGACGGCGCAAAATTGGTGACGGCGGTGGCATGCGCAAACGTCCCGAAGTTCAGCGTGATCATCGGCGGCAGCTACGGCGCAGGCAACTACGCCATGTGTGGCCGGGCCTACTCACCGAGGTTCCTGTTTCAATGGCCGAATGCGCGTATTTCGGTCATGGGCGGCGAACAGGCCGCGAGTGTGTTGGCTACTGTAAAGCGTGATCAGTTGAAGACATCAGGTCAGGAATGGGCCGCTGCGGAGGAAGAGGCGTTCAAGCAGCCAATCCGGCAGCAATACGAGACGCAGGGTCATCCCTACTACGCATCTGCGCGCTTGTGGGACGACGGTGTGATTGATCCTGCGGAAACGCGCCGCGTGCTTGCGCTGTGTCTTGCGGCGGCAAGGCATGCGCCTGGAGTAGAGACGCGTTTCGGCGTGTTCCGGATGTGAGGGTTTGTCCGTGATTGAAAGTCTTCTGGTCGCGAATCGAGGCGAGATCGCCTGTCGGATCTTCCGCACAGCGAAGCGTCTCGGAATCCGCACGATCGCTGTGTTCTCGGACGCCGACGCTTTAGCGCAGCACGTCAGGTTTGCGGATGAAGCGATCCGGATCGGGCCCGCTGCACCTCGCGAAAGCTATTTGAACGTAGCGCGAATACTCGATGCAGCCCGCGCGAGCGGTGCGCAGGCCATCCACCCTGGATACGGGTTCCTTTCCGAGAATGCCGAGTTCGCACAGGCGTGTGTCGACGCTGGACTGGTGTTCGTCGGTCCGCCGGCCGCAGCAATGTCTGCCATGGGCTCGAAAATAGTCGCCAAGGCCCGTATGCGTGCCGCCGGCGTGCCGGTTCTGCCCGGCTATGAGGGAGCGGATCAGGACCTCGAGCATCTGCACAGCGAGGCGCGGCGTCTGGGAATGCCCTTGATCATCAAGCCCGCGGCAGGCGGTGGTGGAAAGGGAATGCGGATCGTTCGCGATGCAGCGCAAATCCCGGAAGCATTGGCGGCCGCGCGTCGGCTCGCCGAGAGTGGCTTTGGCGATGGCTCTCTGCTCCTGGAGCGTTTTCTGCCGGCTCCGAGACACGTAGAGGTGCAGATCTTCGCCGACTCGCACGGCAATTTCGTGCATCTGGGCGACCGCGACTGCTCGATTCAACGCCGGCATCAGAAGCTGATTGAAGAAGCACCCGCGCCAGCGTTGCCCGATGGCGTCCGGGAGCGCTTGCGGGCTGCGGCTCTGATCGTTGCCCGCGAGGTAGGTTATGTCAGCGCGGGTACCGTCGAGTTTCTGTTCGACGGCCGCGAGTTCTATTTCATGGAGATGAATACCCGGTTACAGGTCGAGCACACGGTCACGGAGCGGGTGACGGGGCTTGATCTGGTTGAATGGCAATTTCGTGTCGCGGCGGGCGAGCGCCTTCCGCTCGAGCAGGCGCAAATCCGCCTGAGCGGACACGCCATCGAGGCGCGGGTCTGCGCCGAAGACCCCGAGCGCGATTTTTTGCCCAGCGCCGGAGATCTGCGGCTGCTCGAATGGCCGGACGGCGAGGACGTGCGCGTGGATGCGGGCTTCGGGACGGGTGATCGAGTGCCTGAGAGCTATGACTCCTTGCTAGGGAAGGTGATTGCGTGGGCACCTTCGCGCGTGCAGGCCGCTGCGCAGCTGCGTGGGGCACTGGAGCGGACATATTGCGCCGGAGTGCACACGAACGAGCGATGGCTCGCTCGGATTTTGGCAACTCCCCGGTTCCTCGAGGTACGCCACAGCATCGCGTTTCTCGAAGCTCATGGGCAGGAGATCAAAGATCGCCTCATCCCGAACCCAACCGTCGAACGGCGCGCCGTAGCTCTCGCGGCGCTCGCGATCCAGGGCACTCGCGCGATGCCAGCGTCGGCAGCTCTTTCAGCGGGCGCAACGTCAGCCCCTGCTCAGCTAAGTCCTTGGGCCGCCTGCGACGGATTCACGCCGAACCTGCCGGCAACCGTGCAATTTTCGTTGGCTCTGCGGGGTCAGCAACGGTCCATCGAGATCGAATCTGGACCGCGGGACCCAACAACGATTAGAGTCGATGAAGTAGCGATGGAGGTCGCGCACGTGGAGCGCGCGGATTGTTTCATCGCTGCGTCTCTCGATGGGGTGCGCGTGAAGGCGCGCATCTTCGTATACGAAATCCACGTGCACGTGTGGCTCGCCGGCGAGCACTACGACTTTGTGCACGAGGATCCTCGTTCGAAGGAGTTCTCGGCATCCGTTTCGCGCGGTGACCTCACGACTCCACTGCCCGGCGTGGTCGCTGCCGTGGCGGTTGAGGCAGGGCAGGTAGTTGCTGCCGGCGATGTCCTCATGGTGATCGAGGCGATGAAAATGGAACACACGATCACCGCTCCCTACGCGGGCACCGTGCTGAGCGTGCATTTTGCCCGCGGCGACCGTGTCCCGGAGGGCAGCGCACTGTTGGAGCTGAGCGCCGAAAAATAATTCGCCCACCGCTGAGATATTTCGCTGGAGTGCAGCAGATATAGTGTGGCAGTTACTGTCTCCCGCGTGAGCGTTGTCGATCGGATGGTGTCGAAGGAATACGTGCAGACCGCTCATCCGTACGATAGGGACCTAGCGTCTCTCGGCGCCTGGATTGAAACAGGATTTTCTTCCAGGGGCCCCTGGTGGGCGACAGTAACTGCTTTCCGGCGCTGTGACAGGCACTGGAGTATCGGCGCCCACGCGCCGTGCGCAAAAAAATCCTGCGTGCGCCCTTGCTGGAGCTTGCCTGTGGTGGCGTGATGTTGCAGGATCGCACGCAGCGCGCTGCTCGGAAAGTTGAGCACGCCAACCAGGACGGGGTATCAAACATGTCAGGGACAGCAGGAACCAACTCACGGGCGGGGTGTACTAACAAAGGGGCGCCGCTTTTTCCGAAGCGGTGAAGATCTCGGGCGGATCGTGAACCGGAAGATGCGGGCGCATGCCTGCAGCACGACCGGGGAAGCGAAGGGGGGTCGTACGTGGAGCAAGGGAGCTCATACGTTCGGCCAGCACGGAAGCGGAATGAATCGCACAAGGCTGTGGGGAGGCAAGGATGTCACGCCGATCCAGACTTCATGTGCCGGGCGGCGTGTATTACGTCGTCCAGCGCAGTAATGCACGTCAACCTATATTTACCGAGGAAGCCGACTACGCGACGTTCGAGAGACTGCTCTCGACGATGCTGGTCAGATGCCGCGTGCGCGCGCACGCATACTGCTGGGAAACAGACGCGATCCATCTGGTCCTGCAGATTTCCGACATGCCCGTCGGGCGGCTCATGCAACGACTCAGTAGTCAGTACGCCCGTCGCGTGCACCGGCGCGCCGGCGAGCTCGGACATCTGTTCCAGCAGCGCTATCACGCCCTGCTGATCGATCCGGATGTGTACCTGTTGAGGCTGATCCAGCACGTTCACATGTTGCCGGTACGCTCCGGCAAGGTGGCGGATCCGGGCGACTACGTCTCCAGTAGTCATCTCGCCTACGCCGGAACGGCCAACACTCCGTGGCTCACCACGAATGTTGCACTGCGGATGCTGGCACAGCGTCCGGAGCAGGCGCGCTACGCCTATCGGCGGCTCATGTTCGAGACACCGCCAGCCGGGGAGGGTGCGAGCTTCGAGCACGGCGGAACCGATGATCCGCGCGTCCTGGGCGATAGGGAGTTCATGGCGGCGATACCGCGTAACATGCGTGTCTATCGCAGCACGTACTCGCTTGACCAGGTCATCGATACGGTCACCTGCACGTTGGGACTGGAAAGGAGCGAGGTGCTTTCCCGGTCACGGCAGCGCCGGCTCGCCTTGGCGCGCGCGTTGATCACGTGGTACGCGACTGAGCGCGGAGTCGCGACACTTGCCGAAGTCGCCCGGCGACTGCAGAGAGATCCTTCGACGCTGTTCGTGGCGGTGGAGCGGTATCGGACGTTGCGGCCGGAGCTGTTCAACCTGACGGCGCTACAGGACTCGGGGCCGTTACTGAGGCAGTTGCCCTCGCAGGCGAGTCAGCAAGGGTAAAGGAGGGACGGCGACGTCATGCGTCGCCGTCTTTTCTTATCGGCGCGCCGCGCGCCGCTACATGAACGGGGTCGCTTCGACCCCGTTGAACCCCGGCCGCAGGCCGTGGGAAGTGCGGGCGCTCTGCAGAATCGCTTCGAGCGTCGCCGCGATGTCGAGGGACTCCTCGGGCGAAGGTCCTTCCCACTGCTTACTCGCACCCTGCACCAGCGCCGCGAACGACTCCGCCTCGGCGAGAAAACCGTTCATCGGCACAGATGGGATCTTCTCGAAATCCAGGTTGGCTGCGACGCCGCGTTTCACGAGCAACTCGGCGGGCCGGTCCAGGGGCGGATGATTGAGGAACGGCGTTTGAATCACACCGCCGGTGCCAGCGATCAGGGCCTGGCGATGAACGCTCGTGGAGAAGCTACACGATATCTGGGCCAGCAGGCCGCTCTCGAATTCGATCGTTGCCGCCAACGCGTGGTCCACGCCACCGGCCCAGTGCGCCACAGCGTGTACTCGCGAGGGCCGCTCTTTGGCGACCATGCGAGCCAGGCTGACCGGATACGCTCCGGCGTCCATGAGAGCGCCCCCAGCAAGGTCAGGGTCGGTCCGGATGTTGGGACCCGTGGCCAGCGTGAATCCGAAACTCGCCTGGATGAGCTGCAACCTGCCGATCGCGCCTGACTCGATGATCTCCAGAAGCTTGCGGGTCTGAGGTTGGGCCCGGTAAGGATAGCCTTCCACGAGGTGAACGCCGTTGCGCCGCGCCGCTTCAAACATGGCCCGCGCTTCGGCCGCCGTTGCGCACAACGGTTTTTCGCACAACACGTGCTTACCAGCTTCGCAGGCCCGGATTGACCACTCGGCATGCATGCTGTTGGGAAGCGGAATGTAGACGGCGTCGATCGCGGGGTCCGCAAGCAATGCTTCGTACGAGGAATGGAAGCGTGCAATACCGGTCTCGCGCGCAAACCGCTCCGCCTTGTCAGCGGTGCGGCTGGCAACTGCTGACACGACAACACGCGAGGACGGCTTCACGCCAGATATGAAAGCGCGCGCAATGTTTGCCGCGCCGAGAATCCCCACGCGCACGGCGGTGGAAATCGCTTGATTCATTTTCAGGCCTGCAACGAAAACGGTGTGAAGTTCGTACCCCGATCGAAATAGTCCTCCTGTTCCGCCCGTTTGAGGAAGCCAACGATCTTGTAGGTAGCCGGCGTCATGATGACCTCCCACGACGATTTCAGCACGTATTGAGTGATAGTCACGCCGACCAGCTGCGGCGTCGGCCAGGTACCGTAAAATGCAATCGCGTAGAACAGTGCAGAGTCGACGAACTCGCCGCAGAGCGTCGAGCCGATGGTGCGCGTCCAGAGCCAGCGGCCGCCAGTCAGGATCTTCATCTTCGCGAGCACGAAACTGTTTACGAAGGAACCGCACCAGAATGCGATGATGGAGGCGCCGATGATCCGCGGTGTGCTGCCGAAGATGGCATCGACCGCGGCCTCCTTGTCCTTCCAGAAGTCGGCGGGCGGCAGGTGAACGACCACCGTCGCCATCAAGGATGCAAACACCAACGCCCCGAAGCCGCTCCAGACTGCGCGGCGGTCGCGGGCGTAGCCGTACACTTCCGTCAGCACATCGCCAAAAAAATACGAGAACGGGAAAAACAACACGCCCGCCGCGAATGTGACGTCCCCAAACACAGGGACATGCACGGTGGACACCTTTGCGGGGCCGATCAGGTTCGCGCACAGCAGTACGCAGACGTACGCGCCCAGGATCAGGTCATAGTACTTGTAGTTTTTCATCGGGCCGCATGGGCGCGCAATTTTTCCAGATAGCGGTCGCGCAACAATGTCTGCCGTGACTGCATCGGTTGCGACTGACCGGCGATGAACACTCGCTCTGCGAGTGTCGTGACTTCGAGGGGATCACCACTCCACAGCACCAGGTCTGCCGGGCGTCCACGAGCGATCGATCCGTTACGGTTCGCGACTCCGAAGATCTCCGCGGGATTACTCGTCATCGCCGCGAGCCCTGCCTCCGGGGGCAATCCGTGCACCACCGCAACGCCTGCTGTCTGGCGCACCTTGCGGATATTGTGGGCTTGGCTGTCATCCAGGCTGAAAGCGATCTTGACACCGGCGCGATTGAGCCGGGCTGCGTTTTCAAGGGTCGCACCGATGACATCGAAGCTTGTGGGCAGATCGTCGAGAGGATTCAACACGACAGGGATGTGAGCCGCGGCGAGCTCGGGGGCGACACGCCACGCCTCCTGGCCACCCTTGATCACGGCGCGCAACTTTTCGCGCCCAGCCAACGCAATTACCTGCCGGATGTCTGCTGCGCGATCCACGTCGAACACCACGGGGCCGGTGCCGTTGAGATAACCGAGCAGCGTCTGTCTGCCGGCAGGTGTCAGGAGCCGCTGATCGTTTGGCAGAAGTGCCTTCGGCGAGCGCACTTCGCCGATTGCCTGCTCGAACAGCATGAACTGCGCCGCACGGCTGCCACCCGACAACGCGCTTGCATCGCCGCCAAAGTCTACAAACAACGCGTGCGTACCGGGATCGATGGCTCCATCCAGCTGTGCCACGGCGCCCTGGCCTGCGATCAGGGTTCCGCCGGGAGCCCCTTTGCCACCGGCCTCGGCACTCGGGGAGACCATTGCGAACGTGATGCCGCCGAGACGGGCTACACCGAGAATGACCGATTCGGGATTGAATGCCAGGCTGACATCGAACTCCGGGCGCATGGAGCCGAGCTTCAACGAGTAGTCATCCTGGGACGCCTCGAGACCAATTTCCTCGATACCGAGGTGGCTCAGTCCGCCAAACAACCCGGGTGTGACGGGCTTGCCGTTCGCTTCGATCACTTCCGCCCCTGCTGGTGCCTTCAGGTCGTGACCGATGTCGGCGACCTTGCCGTCGAAGATCAACAGATCCGTATGCTCCAGAACGCCCGCCGCGCTGACCGTATGGACCGTCGCGTTCCGAATCAAAACGGCGTCAGGGGCTGCGACAGCAGCGGCCAACGGCAGCAGTGCGCTCAGTGATAGGCCAATCGCGGCGAGGAATGCCCATGCTTTCATGGGTACACCCCCGCAGCGGCAGGCTGGCCCAGCGTGAAGTCAGATTGGGGCGTGAGTGCGGGGTTGGAGCGGTCGTAGCGCAGGGCGCCGTCGATGAGCACGAATTCGGCAAGCGCATAGACACTGAAGGGGTCGCCGTTCCAGACAACGACGTCGCCCATCTTTCCGGGCTCCAGCGTTCCGGTCCGGTCGAGTACTCCGATTGACTTGGCAGGGTTCGCCGTCAGCCACTTGATGGCGCGCTCCGGCGGAATCTCCAGCCCTGCACGGCGCCCGTACGCGATGGCTTTTGCGGCTTCCTGGTTGAGTCGCTGGATACCTTCCTCCGAGTCGGAGTGAACGATGGCGCAGCCGTTCGGAGCCGCATCGACAAACGCGATGTTTTCGGGGATACCGTCATAGGACTCCATTTTGAAGCCCCACCAGTCCGCCCACATTGCCCCGCATACTCCATTCTCGGCCAGCAGATCGGCAATCTTGTAGGCCTCGACGGCATGATGGAAGGCCGCGACGTGATAGCCGAACTCCCGTGACATATCGAGAATCGTCGCCATCTCGTCGGCGCGATAGCAATGCATGTGAACGATGATCTCGCCCTTCAACACCGCGGCCAGGGTATCGAGTTTCACGTCGCGCTTGGGCGGCTTGGCATCCTTGTCGCCGGCGGCATGCTTCCTCGCGTACTCCTGCTGATCGCGCACGTATTCCTGCGCCTCCACCCATTGGGCCCGGTATCCGGCCATGTTGCCCATCCGCGTGGATGGAAAGATGTTCCGCTCGCCGTAGACGCGTTTCGGGTTTTCGCCGCAGGCCATCTTCAGACCCTGTGGAGCCCCGGGAAATTTCATTCCCTGGTAGGTCACGCTGGGGACGTTCTTCAGGATAACCGAGCGGCCACCAATGAGATTTGCAGACCCCGGCAGAATCTGCAGCGACGTGATGCCGCCCGCCAGTGCGGTGCGAAAGCCCGGATCCTGCGGCCAGACCGAATGTTCGGCCCAGACATTGGGTGTGGTCGGCGAGGTAGCCTCGTTGCCGTCCGAGTTGGCTTCTACCGCAGGACTCGGATAAACGCCCAGATGTGAGTGAACGTCGATCAGGCCAGGAGTGACCCAGCGGCCGTTGCCTTCGACGATCCGGCTCTGGGGCGGTGCCTGCAGATTGGAACCGACCGACTGGATCTTACCGTTGACAATCAGCACGTCCGCGTCATCGAGGCGCGTCCCCGTTCCCGTCAACACTGTCGCATGACGTATGAGAGTCGGCGGACCGGACGGAACGTGGTAGGTAGACGGGTAGAACTCACTAGACCTGGCCGTCGAGGCAGACGGCAGAGCAAGTTGGACTGCTTTAGCTGAGTCGCCCGCCTTGTTCGGCGTTGTGGCGCAGGCCGTTACTAGAACGGCCGAAACGATCATGGTTGCCACGGCCTGTGGCCGGATGAAAACCCTTGAACCCATGCGCACTCCCTGGACGAAATACGAATTCACCATTATCACTCAGCGCGCTCAGCGCGGGTCGAAGGATCGCTTCGCCCGCGTCGCAATCGGGCTGAAGCGGTGGAAACGTACGGTGAAGTGCTGTCAAAGAAGCGCCACGGACGTTTGGCCCAGGCTCCCGCGTAATCCACGCCGATTCGCGGGCCGCGCCCGATGTGCACGCGGGGGACAGGATCAGCTGGGCGCTCGAGCCAGAGACGCTCGCTGCACAGATCGGCGCCATTGAGCGTGCGATCGATTCTCATTGCGCGGCACAGCAGGCCGGGGCCCCAGGTCTTGTCTGTGATGCCCTCGACGGGTTCAAGGGCGCGCAGGAGCACCGCGTGCGGCACGCCTTTACGCGCCGTTACGATGTTCATGCAATTCCAGAAACCATAAATGAAATAAACGTACGCATGTCCGGGCGGGCCGAACATGACTTCCGTGCGTTGCGTGCGCCCACGGGCCGAGTGTGCTGCCAGATCCTCGGGGCCCATGTAGGCTTCAGTCTCTACGATCCGGCCGACGCTCCTTGAACCGCCGTCGTCGTGGACGAGATGCATGCCGATGAGTTCGCGGGCGACAAGGAGAGTGTCCTCGCGGGCGTAAAAGGTGCGGGGTAGCTTTTTAGGCATGTCACACGAATTGTCGTGTGACACACTCCAAAAGTCTTCATCCGGCGCGCAGCGCCGGCTCCTCCTCGGGGGTCGCGGCTTTGCGCGATCCGCCAGGAAAGTTGGCCGCAGGCCATGAAGAGTCTTTAGCGAACTACTCCGGCTTGCTCTCGCCGCGGTCGGCCGTGGCTACGCGGGTTGCGTTCTTGACGCCCACGACCCCTGGCACGCGCTTGATATCGTCGATGGCGCGACTGACTTCGGCGGAGTTCTTGGCCACTCCGGTGAGAGTCACGTTGCCCTTGTAGACATCGATGTTGAAATCGCTCGCGGACACGGTGTTGTCCTTCACCAGTGCTGCCTTCGCGCGAGTGGCTATAGTAGTGTCATCGACGTATTGCCCGCTCGTCTCCTTGCCCTTGATCAGATTACAGCCCGTAGCAAGCAGGGTCACTGCCATAACGGCGACTATCTTCATGGAACTGCGCATACATCCTCTCCCGCAACTCGTTAGTTGGTTTGCATCCGGTCTGGCTTGTACTCAGCAAGAGCAATGCCCATGATTCGAACCGCTCGGCCGTGCTTTTGTCTAAAATGCGTACGCGGGAGGAGGGGTGAAGCCATGCCCTCGTCAAATCAATGAGTTATGCGGTATTCGAAGAATTAACATGAAGCGCTGGATTGTAATGGTCTGGGTGCTCGCCGGGCTTTGCGGCCCTGCGGGAGCCACGGTGTTCGAGCTGCCCGAGAATGGGTCAGCGGTTTTCGGCACCGATGAGCGGGTCAAGTCGACCTACCAGGACACGTTGCTCGACATCGCGCGACGCTACAGCCTGGGATATGAGGAGATCATCCGCGCCAATCCGGGCGTTGACATGTGGCTGCCCGGTGAAGGCACCGACGTTCTCCTGCCGGGCAGACGAATCCTGCCGCCCGGTCCTCATGAGGGCGTGGTGGTCAATTTGCCCGAGCACCGGCTGTACTACTTTCCGAGAGCCAAGAAGGGCGAAAAGCCCGTCGTGATCACCTACCCGGTGAGCATAGGCAAGATGGACTGGAGCACACCGCTTGGCGAGACGCACGTCATCTCCAAGCAGAAACATCCATCCTGGTATCCCCCGGAGTCGGTCCGCAAGGAGCACCTGGCGAACGGCGATCCGTTGCCGAAGGTGGTCCCGGCGGGTCCTGACAATCCCCTCGGCGACTTCGCCATGCGGCTCGCGGTAGGGGGCGGCTCTTACATGCTTCACGGGACCAACAACCCGATGGCGGTTGGAATGGCCATCACGCACGGCTGCATCCGTATGTACCCGGAGGACGTTGCAGCGCTGTTCCCGCTGGTGCCGGTGGGCACGAAGGTGTGGTTGATCAACGATCCGGTGAAGGTTGCATATGTCGATGGCGAGTTGCTGCTCGAAGCGCATCCGCCGGTCGACAGTGAAGGGCAGACCACGGAGCCGAATCTGGACTTGCTGTCGCAGCTTCTGGACAAGGCTTTGGGCCAGGATACCGCGGCCATACATTGGGACCTGGCGCGCGCGACCCTGCAGGCTGCGAATGGAATTCCCGCGGTAGTGGGTTTGCAGGCCCAGCTCGACCAACCGCCGGCGCCGGATGGAGCGCCGCCGAGCCCACCGAACGCGACACCGCCACCGGCCGCGGCGGCGGGCGCGCCGCCGCCTCCTGCAGCTGCGCCTGTCGCTTCAGTGCCCTCGCCGCCCAGCGGCAGGCGTTAGTCACCCGCGTCGCGGGGTCTTGAGGCTGCGATAGACGGCCCGCAGTTGCGCAAGCATCCGGAGCACAGTCGTCGCCTTCGAGGCGAGCGCAACCAGTCCCGTAATCCACCCCACACCCGACAGCAACCGGCGGCGGCGAAGCATCAGCAACAACCCAACCAAACCTGCGATCCAGGTAAGCGGACTCTGTCCCCGCCCGCCCCTGGAACGCCGCGTCCACGCGGTGAGCTGTTCCGCGGGCCTGATCTGCGCCACCCGGTACGCAAGCTCCAACCGCTGCTCTTCACACTTGTTCAGCAGAGCCCGGCGGCGCGCTTCCAACACTTCCAAGCGGCCGCTCATGGGTTTCCACTCACACGACGTTGATCAGTCTCGAGCTGCTGGAGCGTGCCCTCCAGCATGGCGGGCCGCCCTTTGAACGTGCGGCTGGCGATATAACCGAACACTACGGCCAGCACGACAAACAGCCCGGCGCCGGACAGGACTCCCGCCATCCTATGGGTATCCCACAACGCGGCGACCACCGCCACGACCGCGAAGGCAAGCGCCAACAAGGCGCACGCCAATGCCGCCAGAGCCCACAGCACCATCCGGATGGTCCGCAGCACAAAGATCTCGGCCTCGACCGCCGCGAGATCCAGTCGAGTCCGAACCGCCTCGATCACGCTCTCGAACAAACCACGGAATATTCCGGTGTAACCGGCGTGGCCGGATTGACCCCTGTGCTCCGTCTCGTGATCGGTGGCGGTCTCCTCCGTCATTTGCGTCCCATGAGAAGCCCGACGAACAACGCGATTCCCCCCACAACGGCAATCGCCTTCCAGGGGTTGTCTTCGACATACTCGCCGACCACGCGGGCGCGCCCCGTCAGATCGCGCTCCACGGATTTCAGCCGGCTGCGCACCGCCCGCAGCGATTCCTCGGCACGGTCGCGCGCTTCGGAGGCCTTTTCACCCGCGACGCCTGCCGTGGCGCGCAACAACTCTTCGGCGTCGCTGACGAGGGACTGCAGGTCATCGGCCAGTCTGCCAACATTGAGCTCGCTCATTTCATCGCTCCTGATAATCGGTATACACGTAAGTCCTGAAGGCAAGCATCGTTCCCGGACAAGCTGCTATGTAGTCATTATTGCCAGTGCCGCTCCAGCCAGGACGCGTTCTTCTTCTGCGGGGATCACGTATACCCTGACTGGCTGTCTCGAGGTATCGATGCGGGCCTCCTGCCCCCGCGCGGCATCATTAGCCGTCGCATCCAGTTCGATTCCTGCCCAGCCCATGCCCGCAAGCATACGCTGCCGGACCGCCGGAACGTGCTCACCGACGCCCCCGCCAAAGACGATCCCATCGCAGCCGCCCAGGACAGCAAGGTAGGCGCCGATGTACTTGCGGGCCCGGTAACAGTACAGGTCCACGGCAAATTGCGCTTGCGGCGCGGGGTCGGCCGCCAACTTGCCCAGCTCAGTGGCCCCACCTGACAGGCCGAAGACACCGGATTCGTGATTCAGCAGCGCAATAATCTCGTCTGAACTCTTCCGCAGCCGTTTCTCCAGATAGGGCACGACCGCGGGGTCGATGTCGCCGGACCGTGTTCCCATCACCAAGCCTTCCAGCGGCGAGAAGCCCATGGAGGTATCCAACGGTTTACCGCGCTCGATCGCTGCCGCGGAAACGCCTCCACCCATCTGTAAAGTAATGACTCTGCCGCCGAGTGGCAGGTCGGGATTTAACTGTGACCAGCGCCTCCAAAGTGCCTCGTGTGCAAGTCCATGAAACCCGTACCGGCGGACTCCCTCATCGACTCCATAACGGCTTGCAAGTGCGTATTCACCGGCCACGCGCGGCAGAGAGGAAAAGAACACGGTGTCGAACGCTGCAACCTGCGCGACATCCGGGCCAGCAACACTGCAAGCGGCTTCGATCCACTCCACGGCTTTCGGATTATGCAGCGGCGCGAGCTCGGACAGCGCCTGGATGCCTCTCAATACGCTCGAATCGATCCTGACCGGAGCTGTGAAACGCCTCCCGCCATGCACCACGCGATGCGCCATTGCAGCAGGTGCCGCCCGAAGTTTCGCGAGAAACTGGGTTAGTACCTCGCGCGGCACGAGATGCTCGCCCGTCACATGATCGTGTGAAATTTGTGTGACATCGTCCTGCGAGCGGGCCTCGAAGGCTGCGAGCTTCACGGACGTGCTGCCACTATTGACCGTCACGACGATGCAAGGCCGATCGGAATGTTTCGTGCTACACACCACGTTTCCTTGTCTGCGTCGAGCAATTCACGAGGGACCCGCCATGTCCGCCGCAAGTGACTCCCATGCTGGGCCATTGTCGGCCGTAGAGCTGAAACGTATCCATGCCTGGTGGCGGGCGGCCAACTACGTGGCGGCAGGCCAGATCTATCTGCTCGACAACCCGCTGCTGCGCGAGCCGCTGACGCTCGAGCACGTGAAGCCGAGATTGCTGGGACACTGGGGAACAACTCCCGGCATCAATTTCGTCTACGCGCATCTGAATAGAATCATTGTCGCCCGCGACCGCAATGTACTCGCAATCATCGGTCCCGGGCATGGCGGGCCCGCCCTGGTGGCCAACACCTACCTGGAGGGCAGCTACACCGAGATGTATCCGGACATCAGGCAGAACGAGGCGGGCTTGAAACGCCTGTTCAAGCAATTCTCGTTTCCCGGCGGGATTCCCAGCCACTGCGCACCGGATGTACCCGGCTCGATCAACGAAGGCGGCGAGCTCGGATATTCGCTGTCGCATGCCTTCGGCGCCGCCTTCGACAACCCCAGCCTGCTGGTTGCCTGCATCATCGGGGACGGGGAGGCCGAGACCGGGCCGCTCGCCACCGCGTGGCATTCAAACAAGTTTCTCAACCCGGCGCGCGACGGCGCCGTGCTGCCCATCCTGCACCTGAACGGCTACAAGATTGCCAACCCAACCGTGTTGGCGCGAATTCCGCGCAGCGAGCTCGAGAGCCTGCTGAGCGGCTATGGCTGGGAGCCCTTTTTTGTCTCGGGCCACGAGCCCGATTCCATGCACCAGCAGATGGCGGCTACCCTGGACCGCATCCTCGACCGGATCGACCGCATTCAACGCGAAGCCCGGTCGCCCGGCGCAACGCCCGTACGCCCGCGCTGGCCGATGATCGTTCTCGAGAGCCCGAAGGGCTGGACAGGCCCGAAAGTCGTGGACGGCCAGAAAGTCGAGGGCACGTGGCGCGCGCACCAGGTACCCCTCGCAGGTCTTGCATCCAACCCGGAGCACTTGCGCATGTTGGAGCAATGGCTGCGCAGCTATCACCCCGAGGAGCTGTTCGATGACGAGGGCGCGCCAGTACCGCTCGTACGCGAATCCAGCCCCGCGGGAGCGCGTCGAATGGGAGCAAACCCGCACGCAAATGGCGGTACGCTGCTGCGGGACCTGGACCTGCCGGACATTCGCAAATATGCGGCCCGCGTGACGCGCCCCGGCGCCGATATGGCCGAGTCCACCAGGCTGCTCGGCGCCTGGCTGCGCGATGTCTTCAGGCTCAATGCCGAGGCGAGCAACTTCCGCATGTGGGGACCCGATGAGACCAGCTCAAACCGCCTGGATGCGGTGTTTGAAACGACGCAACGCACCTGGATGGCGGAACTCGAGCCTGGGGACACGCATCTTGCCGTGGACGGACGCGTCATGGAGGTGCTGTCCGAGCACCAGTGCCAGGGGTGGCTCGAGGGCTACCTGCTGTCGGGGCGGCATGGGCTGTTCAGTTGCTATGAGGCTTTCATCCACATCGTGGACTCGATGTTCAACCAGCACGCGAAGTGGTTGGAGGCCTGCAGGCGGATTCCCTGGCGCCGCAGCGTGGCTTCACTCAATTATCTGCTGACATCGCACGTCTGGCGCCAGGATCACAATGGCTTCTCGCATCAGGACCCGGGCTTCATCGATGTCGTGTGCAACAAGAAGGCGGACGTCGTTCGCGTCTATCTGCCCCCCGATGGCAACACTCTGCTGTGCGTTGCCGATCAATGTCTGCGCAGCCGTGACCTCGTGAACGTGATTATCGCCGGCAAACAGCCCGAGGCGCAGTGGCTGGACCTTGATTCGGCTTACAGGCATTGCGCCGTGGGCATCGGTATCTTCGACTGGGCGAGCAACGATTCGGATGGCGACCCGGACGTCGTAATGGCCTGTGCGGGCGATGTTCCAACGATGGAGACTCTGGCTGCCGTGAGCCTGTTGCGACAACACGCTCCGGAACTGAAGGTGCGGGTAGTCAATGTCGTAGACCTGATGACCTTGCAGCCCAGGGAAGAGCACCCACACGGATTGACCAACGGCGAGTTCGATGCTTTGTTCACGACGGACAAGCCGGTCCTGTTTGCGTTCCATGGCTATCCCTGGCTGATCCATCGGCTCACGTACCGTCGTAAGAACCACGACAATCTGCACGTGCGTGGCTACAAGGAGGAGGGTACGACCACGACTCCTTTTGACATGGTCGTGCGCAACGACCTGGATCGATTCCACCTCGTCATGGACGTCGTGGACCGTGTTCCGAAGCTAGGCTATCGGGCAGCGTATCTGCGCCAGCTGATGCGCGGGAAGCTCACCGACCACAAGCACTACATCGTCCAGCGCGGAGAGGACATGCCGGAGGTGCGGGACTGGGTCTGGCAGGAGGCTCGTGACGAAAGTGGGGCAAGGTAATCCCGCCCACCGGGTGCGACTACCCCAAAGGAGTCTCGCATCTGCAATGGCCAAGTAGGACAATCTGAGCTTCGAATTGTCCTCAATACTGCAGGTGAGTACCGTGGCAACCAATCCGCTCCTGGAGCTGCACAAACTGGGTCAGAGCATCTGGCTGGATGATATTGGCCGCAAGATGCTGGCCGACGGCAGTCTCGCCAGGCTCATCCGGGAAGATGCGATTGCGGGCGTGACCTCCAATCCGGCCATCCTCGCCCATTCCATCACCAGCGACCCTCTATATGCCCAGGCAATCAAGGAGCTCTTGCCCAAGGTCTCGGGCAGCATGGCGTTGTACGAAGCGCTGGCGATCGACGACCTGCGCGCCGCGGCCGATCTGTTCCGGCCGCTCTACGACTCGGTGCAGGGCCGCGACGGTTTCGTGAGCCTCGAGGTCTCGCCGCATCTCGCCTATGACACTGCCGGTAGCATCGAGGAGGGACGGCGGCTGTGGGGCCGCCTCGACCGCGTCAATGCTTTCATCAAGATTCCGGGGACGGAGCCGGGCATCGCTGCCATTCGCCAGCTCATCACCGACGGCATCAATGTCAATGTGACACTGTTGTTTTCCCCCGAGCGGTATCGGGCGGTAGCCCATGCGTATTGTGATGGGTTGGAGGCGCGGCTCGCCGCGAAGAAGCCCATCGATCGCGTCGCCTCGGTTGCGAGCTTCTTCCTCAGCCGGATCGACAGTAACGTCGATCCCAAGTTGGACAAGCTGGCCGCCGCCGGGCAGTCGGCCGCAAAGGCGCTGCGGGGCCAGGCGGCCATCGCGAATGCCGCGCATGCCTACCAGATCTACGAAGAGCTCATCGCCTCACCCCGCTGGCAGGCTCTGGCAAATGCCGGCGCCCGCCCGCAACGCCTGCTGTGGGCATCCACTTCGGCCAAGGACAAGGCCTACAGCCCGATCAAGTACGTGGAGGAGCTCATTGCCCCCGAGACCGTGAACACGGCGCCGCTGGAAACGATCAACGCCTATCGGCAGATGGGCCACCCTGAGGAGAGTCTCAAGCGCCATCTCGCCGATTCCAGCCGCATCCGCGATGGGCTCAACAAGCTCGGCATCGATCTGGAAGACGTGGCGCAGGAGTTGGAGAACGAGGCCGTGCGCAAATTCGTCGAGCCGTTCGACAAGCTGCAGGGATGGCTGGAAGAGCGGCGCGCGTCCTAGGCCACCGAGCGCAGATCGCCGGCGGGCTTGGGTGTCAGGAACGCGTCGCCCGCGAGGAGGGTCACTGTGCGCTCCTCGCCAGCGTCGCTCGCTGCGCGCATGAGATCGGTCCGCGGACCCATGAGGTCCGTCGCCGGGCCCGTGACGTCGGTCGCGGCGCCTACGACGTTGGTGTATGCGCCCACAACCGTGCCGTCGGGAATCTGCATCCCTGCATCAATGATCACGCGCCGCAACCGGCAGTTTGAGCCGATGCGTGCGCCCGGCAATACAACAGCTTCGTCAAGGGTCGAGCCTGCGCCAATCTGCACATTACTCGACAGCACGCTGTTGGTTACCGCCGCACCGCGGATGACGACGCCGCCTGCCAATAGAGAGTTGGCCACCGAGCCCTGGCGCGCCGAATCGAACAGCAGTCGGGCCGGTGGCAACGGCTCAGGCAAAGTCATGATGGGCCACGCCGGGTCGTAGAGATCGATGGGCGGCTCGGGGACGAGCAGCTCCATGTGCGCCTGCCAGTATGCCTGCAGCGTACCGACATCCCGCCAGTAGCTTGGCCGGCCGCTGGCATCGACGAAGGGATGCGCTACAACATGATCTTCACGCACTGCGGCCGGAAGAATGTCGCGCCCGAAGTCATGGGCCGAGTCGAGGTTGCACGCATCGAGCCGCAAGCGATCGGCGAGATACCCGGTCGTGAACACGTAGACACCCATCGAAGCGAGCACAGTATCGTGGGTGGATCCCAGGGTTTCGGGCGCTGGCTTCTCGATGAAGCTGCGCACGCGATGACCCGTGTCGACGCCGAGCACTCCGAACGAGCTTGCCTCCTCCATGGGTACCGGAACGCAGGCCACCGTTACATCGGCGCCACTCCTGGCATGTCGCTCGACGAGTTTGCGGTAATCCATCTTGTAAATGTGATCGCCCGCAAGCACCAACGTGTAACGACTACGTTGTGCAAGCACGAGATCGAGATTCTGGTGCACGGCATCAGCGGTACCCGCGTACCACCCTTTGTGCAGTCGTTGCTGCGCAGGCCATACGTCTACAAACTCCCCAAGAGGTTTGGCGAGAAAACTCCAGCCAGCCGTGATGTGATTGATGAGTGTCTGCGCTTTGTACTGGGTGAGCACCGCGATGCGGCGTAGACCGGAGTTGACGCAGTTTGACAACGTGAAGTCGATGTTGCGGAAGTGTCCGCCAAACGCAATGGCGGGCTTGCACTGCCAGCGTGTGAGCCCGCCGAGTCGGGTACCGTTGCCGCCCGCCAGCACGAGTGCAAAAGTCTCGGCTGTCAGATCCCCGTCAGTGACATTCCTGGAATTCATGGCGTGCATTCTGGGTTGAAATTCGAGCCCGCGAGAATCGCAAGAAGTGTTCCTACCGTTTGCGTTTAACGGATGCGCTCAACGGCCGCGGTGGAGGCTCGAACTCGCGCCCCTGTTGGAGGAGCCATTCACGCAGGGCCGCGACTTTGGGAAAACTGGCGTAGTCCTGCGGGCACACAAAGTAGTAGCTGAACCGATGCGGCACAATGTGCTCGCTCGCGAGCACGATGCGTCCCGCCTTCAACTCACTGGCGGCGAGGGTCCATCGCAGCAACCCGAATCCCAGCCCCTCGATGGTGGCGCTCATCAGGCTGACCGAGTCATCGATGAACGCCCCGCGCAGCGCGCTCATCGACCGGGTGTCACCGGTTGACCAGTCCGCCCAGTCCAGCTCGTCGCCGTGGAGCAGCGGGTACTGGGCGAGATCTCCTGTGCCTGGAAGCGGTCCATGCTTGTCAATCAAGCGCGGCGCGGCAACTGCCACGAGCCACTCGTTCAGAAACTTCTCGGTCCGCAGCTCACCATATCGACCCAGTCCAAATCGCAGGGCGGCATGGAAGTCGGTACGGGCAAAGTCCACAGCCGTGGGTGATGTGTGAAGCCGAAGCTCGATCTCCGGATGTTTCGTGCGGAGATCTCCGAGACGTGGCATCAGCCACCGCTGCAGGAATGACGCCAGCAGGCTGACGTTGATTCTTCCCGTCTGCCGCTCCTGGCGAAGGCGTTGCAGGGCCGCTTCCAGCTCGTCCAGACCGTGCCGTATGCCTGGTAATAGCTGAGTGCCCTCCGGAGTGAGCTGAACCTTGCGGCCCTCACGCCTGAACAGCGGAGTCTGCAGGTAATCCTCGAGTGATTTGATTTGCTGACTGACGGCCGCCGGCGTGACGTGCAGCGCTTCGGCGGCCTCGCTGAAATTGAGGCGGCTCGCCACGGCTTCGAAAACCCGAAGCGCGTTCAGGGGCAGGCGGTCATAGGCGGAGTTCACTTGGAATCACTCATACGACAGGTCGCGAACATCGTCCAGCAGCCGGCCGCGCACTTCCCCGAGTCGCGCGCTGTCGGCGGTACCGGTCTGCTTGTCCAACAGTTGCAGCAGCTCATTCAGGGCAGCTTTCGTCTGACCCCGCTCGGGCTGTCCGGGCGCCGCATCGGCAAACAAGCCGTGGCCATACTCCCAGAGGGACTCGACAATAGCGTCACTGCGACGAGCGGCGAGGGCGCTTTGGACCCGCAGCGCGTATAGGACGATCGCGGGCCGCGCGGCGACGGCTTCGTCGATCATGGCGAGCGCTTCCTCACCACGCTGGTGGCGAACCTCGCCGACGCCTTCTTCCTGGCACCGCCATTGAACCTGTAACACTATTGCGTCGAGTTTCCAGGCGTCGCGCCATCCCGCTTGACCCAGCGAATCATCCAGCGCTCGCAAATCCGCCCAGCGGCGTTGCGAGGCCAGCACTGTGCCTCGCACGACTGCATCGGCAGAGCCTGTCAGCTTCGACGCCTGCGCCGCCACTTCCTTCGTTGCCGTTCCCCGGGCGAGGCGGGCCAGCCACGGCTTGATGTATTCGAACCGCAGTTGGTCGTCGTCCGGATAGCGGGCCAGCCCTTGTTGGATCAAATCCTGGGCAGCATCGCGATCATCGCCCACGATGAGCCGCTCGGCATTCACTTCGTAACCGCTCTGCGAGGCGGGGTCGAGGCCGCTCGCCAGGATGTCCAGGCGAGCTCGCGCGCCCGGATGCGTGCCGCTCAGGCTTGCCAGCCGCCGGGCCACGTAGCCGGGTTGCAAACCGAAACCCGCGCTGTTCACGAGCCGCAACGGATCGTACGGCGCCAGCATCCGATCGGCCGCCTCCGGCGTCATCGCTTGGCCCACAATTGCGGTGGCCATACGGTTGCGGTCATCGGTGATGAGCGGGGCACCCTGCGAGAGCTGGCGGAGAGCTTGCCCGTCGGCTGCCAACGCGACCAAGACGTCTTCCGGGGTATTGATGCCGAATCGTGGAAATGTTTGCCCCGGGGGCGGGCCGTTGCGATCGGGTCCCTTGTGGGCGACGAAGACGAGGGTGAAGGGGTCCGGGCGATAGAGCCGCGCCTCACCGAACACGTCGAGTACGGTTGCGGCGAAGGACCGCAGTAGCGATTCGTCGATGAAACTCAGATTCATCCACTGGACGAACACGCCGTTGTCAGTCAGATGAGCCCGCGACTGGAGCAGGAACTCCCGTGTATACAGATGGGAAGCAGCGGCCGTCCATGGGTGTGACGGTTGCGAGACGATGGCGTCGTATCGGCGATTGGTGAGATTGAGGGCCGCACGCGCATCGTTGATGATGATGTTGAGACGTTGATCGGTCAGTGGATCGTGCTTGCGAAGGCTGCGCGTCGCAATATTTGCATCGATTACACGGGGTTCTATCTCGATCACGTCGATGCGCTTGACGCCCTCCGGCACATCGTCAAGGACAACACCGCCGCCATATCCGACCAGCAGGAGGCTGCCGGTGTCCGGCCGCGCCAGGATTGCCAACGGCACGAGCCACTTTTCTCCGCTCACCTTCGGCGCCGCACCCTGCATTTCCACCAGGGCCTCGGGCAGTCCGTTGGTTCGGAACGCCAATGCGCCATTCTGTTCCAGGACCACGACGCTCGCGCTTCTTCCGATCCCGTAGTAGAGCATGCCGCCTGCATTGTTGATTTGCAGGGGCGAGGCCCTCAGCAGAGCCATCGGTGGGGATGGCCAAAAGGTTGCGATCGTCGCCAGCGCGATGACACCCACCGCGATGGATAAACCGCGGGACGTGCGCTCCAGCAGCACAGCCGCGGCGAGGGCCAACGCGGCACTCGCCGCGACCGCCAATTGGATTGATCCCTCGAAGCGCAGGGAGGGGATCAGAACAAAGCCGCCTGCCAGTGCACCGAGGAGGGCGCCGAAGGTGTTCCAGGCATAGACACGCGCCGCTGCGGGTGCCGCATCCTCGGCACGGCGGGCCAGAATTCGCACGGCCAGCGGGAAGGTTGCGCCGCTGAAGAATGCAATGGGGACCAGGATGGCGGCCGCGAGCAGTGTGTTGTTCACCATTCCCGAGGTGTCGGGCAGGAGGCGGTTGACGAGGATGTACGCGGACGCTGCAGCCAAGGCACAGGCAATCTGGCTGATTGCCAAACCAGGCACGGCCGAGCGCCGGTCGCCCGCCAATGCCGCGCCGACCGCAGCGCCCAAGGCGAGTCCTCCCAGGAAACTGGCGAGCATGATGGCAAAGGCGTGCAGGCTGCTGCCCAACACGTGACTCAGCAACCGGGTCCAGAGAACTTCGTGAAACAGCGCCACGCCACCCGAAATGAACATCAGGGGGAGAACCCAGACGGGCGCGGGCGGAAGTGTAAAAGAGGCTCTGCTGGCGGCTGCCCAGGCCGCCGAGAAACCTGCGCGTCGGCGGGTTGGATGGCGTGCGACTGTCAGGGCGAGCCCAGCTGCGAGAACGTTGGCGGCGGCAGCCGACCACACGGTCCGGGTCAACCCCATGGCCGGCAGCATCCAATTGATTCCTGCCAGGGCGCCTGCCACAGCGCCCGCCGTATTGAACGTGAACAGCAGACCAACACGATGCCCCGTCTGACGGTCATTCTCGACGACCTGCCGCGTCAGGAGCGGCAGCGTGGCTCCCATGCAGAGGGTCGGGATCGCAAGCGCAGCGAACGCCCCGCCTGCGTAGACAAACGAGGTCCAGGCGAGCTGATCAGCCCCCGGAGGGCTGCCATGATGTCCATTGAGACTGAGCAACAGCCAGTCGCTGGCCGCGATGAGGGTTGGCACGAGCACGACTGCGCTTGCAGCTATGATCAGCTCGAGGGTTGCGTACGCCAGGACCGGGCGGTCGATGAAGGGCAGGGTCCGTTGGACCAGCCAGGCGCCCAGTCCCAGTCCTGCCATGTAGGCCGCAAGGACCAGGGTAATGGCGGTTTCCGTCGTACCGAACACCAATGCAAACTGGCGCGTCCAGGCGATCTGATAGACGATGCCGGCAAAGCCACTCAAGGCAAAACAGACCGGCAGGACCAGGACGGCCCAGGGGCTCGAGGCGCTGGAGTTGACAGTCGGCCGGGATGCGAACAAGGTTTTCACTCAATGAGCGGTCCGGCAAAGCCTTCAGGTGTCATTACCATCACCACCGACTTCGGCCACCAGGGCCCGTACGTCGGGGTCATGAAGGGATGCATACTGACGCGCTTCCCCGAAGCCCGGATCGTTGATCTCACCCACGAGATTGTCGTGCATTGGCCCGCCGAAGCCGGCTTCTGGCTGGCGCGCGCTTTCGAGTACTTTCCAGCCGGGACCGTGCACATTGCCGTGGTCGATCCGGGCGTCGGCACTTCCCGGGACATCGTGGCGGTGGCGGCCCAGGACCACGTCTTCCTTGCGCCTGACAACGGGCTGCTCGCACCCATTGTGGCACGCCATCCTGAGGCAGCCGTGATCCGGTTCGATGCGGGGCACCTTGCGCGGTTTGGCCTGCACCGGCCCAGTGCCACTTTCCATGGACGGGATATCTTTGCGCCGATTGCGGCTGAGCTGGCCGCCGGAAGATGCACACCCGCCGATCTGGGCCCCCCCGCAGGGCAGCTCGTGCCGGCCTGGGTGGACGAGCCCACCGTGGACTCAACGGGAGTGACGGGTGTGGTCATTACGATCGATCACTTCGGCAACCTCATCAGCAATATCGATGGACCCCTGGTGAGCCGCTTCCGCCAGCCCCTGGTGCAGGCAGGCAACCACACCTTCCCGCTGCTGCGCACCTACGGGGATGCCCAGCCAGGCGACTACCTGGCCCTGGTCAATTCATTCGGGGTCCTGGAAATCGCCCGGGCGGAGCAAAGTGCGGCTGAGGGCTTGGGCCTGAGCCGGGGCGCCCCCATAGTGGTCCGGGAGGGCACTCGGCGCAATTAGCCGCAATTGGAGTTGATCCGGCGCGCGAATCCGTTATAGTTCGCAGCCTTGCGGCGCATGCGTGCGCCATGTTAGTCATTGATAATCTTACGAATTTAGTCCCCAAGCAATGTCGGAACGAGACAACGAGAGCTTCGATCTCGACGATGAATTCCTGAGCGGGCCCACCGAAGACGGCACCGACTACGACCGGCTGCTCGACAGGGTCGACAAACGAGTGCGCAACCAGGGTAAGCGCGGTAAGGCCGCGTGGAGCAAGCTCGAGGAAGTACTGGCAGATAAAAAGCTCGAGAAGGACCTGCTGGACTTCGACGACGACGAGCTCTGATCAGCTCGAGGTCCAACCCAACGCAAGTCAACATACGAGGCGACAGCTTCGGCGGCTGCCGCCGTGGTGCGTGCGCCGCGAGGTAAAGAGTCGTGACGCGCACGCCCTCAGCGTGGATAGTTCTCAAGTTCGGCGGTACGAGCGTTTCGTCGCTCACCAACTGGCGCAACATCGCGATGGTCACCCGCAGCCGCCTCGACGGTGGCGCACGCGTGTTGATCGTGCACTCTGCCGTCACCGGTATCACCGATCGCCTGGAGAAACTCCTCGATGCCGCGCTCGCGCAGACGCACGAGGTGGATCTGCGTGCGATCGAAGAGCGTCACGCACAGCTCGCCGGTGAGCTTGGTATTCCGCTTGGCACCGAAGTTGAGCAGTATCTCGCGGAGCTGCGGCAGATCGCCGCGGGTGTTGCACTCATTGGGGAAGTCAGCGATCGGACGCGCGCACGCGTGATGTCGGCTGGCGAGCTCATCGCGACCCAGCTCGGCGCCCGCTACCTGCGTACCCAGGGCCTCGAAGTCGATTGGGCCGATGCCCGCACGATGTTGAAGGCCGAAGAGCGTCGTGGCGCCAACAGCAAGTCCAGCATCCTGTCGGCCACATGTGCTTTTGGTCCGGACGGCGAGCTCGAGGGCCGCCTCGACTCGCTGGCGCCTGTCGTGATTACGCAAGGCTTCATTGCCAGCGATGACGACGGCAACACCGTGTTGTTGGGCCGCGGCGGTTCAGATACGTCGGGCGCCTATTTCGCGGCGAAAATCCGTGCCCAGCGGCTGGAGATCTGGACCGACGTCCCGGGCATGTTCAGCGCCAATCCGCGTTCGACCCCGACTGCCCGGCTGCTCAGAAACCTGCACTACGATGAGGCACAGGAGATCGCCACCAGCGGCGCGAAGGTGTTGCATCCGCGGTGCATCCTGCCGGCACGGCAATATCGAATTCCATTGCACGTGTATGCCACACATGCGCCGCAGCTCGAGGGCACCATCCTCAGCGCCGAGGGTGCGGAAGGGAGCGCGCAGGTCAAGGCCGTCTGCACGAAGAAGGGCATCACGCTCGTCTCCCTGGAAAGCCCTGGCATGTGGCATCAGGTCGGCTTCCTGGCGGATGCCTTCCAGATCTTCAAGGCCCATGGCATGTCGATCGACCTCGTGTCGACCTCGGAAACCAACGTCACCGTATCGCTCGATCCCGCTGCCAACTCGCTGGACAACACGCTGCTCAGCGCGCTCGTGACCGACTTGTCGCGACTGTGCCGCGTGCAGGTCATCGGCCCTTGCGCCTCGGTCAGCCTGGTGGGGCGCAATATTCGCGCCATCCTGCATCAGTTGGGCGATGCGTTCGAATTCTTCGAAGAGCAGAAGATCTACCTGGTGAGCCAGGCCGCCAACGATTTGAATTTCACCTTCGTCGTGGACGAGAACCAGGGTGACCGGCTCGTCGAGCAGCTGCACGAGCTGCTGATCCGGCCGGTGCCGGGTGATCCGGTGTTGGGACCGACCTGGGAGCAGTTATTCCTCAGGCCGAAGAGCGCCGGCGCGCGGACAATACCCTGGTGGAGGCAGAAACGCGCTGAGCTGCTCGAGACTCTCAGCGAGCATGGGTCGGCATTCGTATATGACCTGGATACGATCAGCGCTGCCGCACGCGCACTGCGCGGCATCCAGTCCGTGGGACGTGTCCACTATTCGATGAAAGCCAACTCGAGCCCCCGCATCCTGCAGGTCATTCGGGCACAGGGCGTGGAATTCGAGTGTGTGGCGCGCGGCGAAGTGGAGCGGGCACTGCAGCTGTTCCCCGATCTGGAGCCACAGAGGATTCTCTTTACACCCAACTTCGCGCCGCGCGCCGAATACGCCTGGGCGTTCGAACGCGGTGTACGGGTGACCGTGGACAACCTGTATGCATTGACCGCGTGGCCGGATCTATTCCGTAATCGCGAGATTTTTGCGCGAATCGATACGGGCGTCGGCCGCGGGCATCATCATCACGTACGCACAGCCGGTGCCCATTCGAAGTTTGGCGTGCCGGTGGCCGAGCTCAAACAATTCTCACGCCACTCCCAGGAGCTCGGCGTGCGGATCATCGGGCTGCAGGCGCATGTGGGCAGCGGCATTTTCGATGTCACGAACTGGGAGCACACGGCGCGTCAGCTCGCTGAAATCGCGCAGCATTTCACCGACGTGAAAGTGATTGACGTCGGCGGCGGCCTGGGTGTGCCGGAGCGCAGCGATCAGCCCGGCGTGGATCTGCAGAAGCTGGACACCCTGTTGACTGCCGTGCGTGCGGAGTATCCCCGGCTCGAATTCTGGATGGAGCCAGGCCGCTACCTCGTGGCGGCGGGGGGCGTACTGCTCGCGCGGGTGACCCAGTTGAAGTCCAAGGGCGAAGTGCGCTACGTGGGCGTTACCACCGGGATGAACTCTTTGATACGTCCGGCGCTCTATGGTGCATATCACGAGATCGTGAATCTTACGCGTGCGGACGAAGCACCGACTGAACTGGTCAACGTCGTGGGGCCGATCTGCGAGAGCGCGGATGTGCTCGGGCATGACCGCCTGCTGCCGCCCACGCGCGAGGGCGACGTGCTCCTGATCGCAAATACGGGCGCATATGGTCATGCAATGAGCTCGCACTACAATCTTCGCGACCCGGCGGTGGAGCTCTACATCTGAAACGCGGAATGTTTCTAAAGGTGCTCTGGCGGACCGTGTTGAGCGCGGTGGCCATGGTGGTGTTGGCTGCGGTTGTCTTCGGCATCTACCTCGATCGCGTGGTGACGCATCAGTTCGAAGGGCGCAGGTGGACTCTGCCGGCGCAGATCTACGCAGCGCCGCTCGAACTGTATGCCGGGCTGCCGCTGCCACAGGCCGATCTCGAGCATGAGCTGCAGCGATTGCAATATCGCCGTGTGGATCGCCTCGAGCGGCCGGGCACGTATCGTGAACAGGGTGCCCGGGTCGATATCGCGTTACGCCCGGCTCGTTTTGCTGACGAGACGCGTCCCGCCTCAATCCTTTCTATCAATGTGGATGCCAGCGGGATCCAAAACCTGCACGACAGTTCCGGCAAGGATGTCGCCATCGTTCGCCTCGAGCCGCTCCTGATCGGAAGCATCTTTCCGATTCACGGCGAAGACCGGATCGTGGTCACGCCGCAGGAAGTGCCGCCGCTTCTGCCCGCCGCTTTGAAAGCGGTCGAAGATCGTAACTTCGATTCGCACCACGGCGTGGATCCCGCAGGTATCGCACGCGCCATCTGGGTCAACGTGCGCGCGGGGCAGATTGAGCAAGGGGGCAGTACGCTGACCCAACAGCTGGTCAAGAGCTACTTCCTGGATTCGCGGCGGACGGCGGGACGCAAGCTGCGCGAGGCGGGCATGGCACTGGCGCTCGAAGCGCACTTCAGCAAGGCCGATCTCATGAACGCCTATATCAATGAGATCTTCCTGGGCCAGGATGGCGACCGGGCCATCCACGGGTTTGGGCTTGCCAGCCAGTTCTATTTCGGCAAGCCGCTGGCTGAATTGGATCTTTCGGAAGTCGCACTGCTGGTCTCGATCGTGCGGGGTCCCTCTTATTACGATCCGCGGCGGCATCCTGACCGGGCTCGGGTGCGGCGTGACCTCGTGCTGAAACTCATGGCAGAGCGGAACATGATAAAGCCTGCGGAGGCGCAGGCCGCCTCACGCAAGCCGTTGGGGGTCACGGCTAAGGCCGCCGGAGGTTATTACCCTGCGTATCTCGATTTCGTGCGGCGGACTTTGCGTCGGGATTATCGGAATGAAGACCTGACGCAGGAAGGTTTGCGGATATACACCAGTCTCGAGCCTCGCGCACAGGATCAGGCCGAGCGCGCTCTGGAACGCGAGCTGGAGCGACTCGATCACACGCACAAATATCCTGACGCGAAGCTGGAAGGTGCCGTCGTCGTCACCTCGTCACAGAGCGGCGACGTCATTGCGATCGTCGGTATCCGCAATGTTGGGTATTACGGGTTCAACAGGGCGTTGGATGCGCGGCGACCCTTCGGGTCGTTGGTCAAGCCGTTCATCTATCTGACCGCTCTGGAGACTGGGCTCTACAACGCGGCTACGGTCGTGCAGGACCAGCCGGTCAGTATCAAGTTGGTCAACGGGAAGCTGTGGCAGCCCGAGAACTTCACGCGCCAGACCTATGGCCC
>JAQGOF010000135.1 GCA_028293745.1 Gammaproteobacteria bacterium
GGATTCGCCGGTCGGGCTGGCTGCTTATTTCCTTGATCACGACGCACGCAGCTACGAGCTGATCGCACGGGTCTTTGCCGGAGGGAGCGAAGGTCTCACACGAGACGACGTCCTGGACAACATCACGCTCACCTGGTTCACGAATACGGCACTCTCAGGGGCCCGTCTCTATTGGGAGAACAAGGGGGCGTCGTTCTTCGCCGTCAAAGGCGTCGTGGTCCCGACGGCCGTGAGCGTCTTCCCTGACGAGCTCTATCCTGCTCCACGGAGCTGGGCGGAGCGGGCGTATCCCAAACTGATCCATTACAACAAGGTTGAGAAGGGCGGGCACTTTGCGGCCTGGGAACAGCCGCAACTCTTTTCACAGGAGGTTCGCTCGGGCTTCAGACAACTTCATCACTGATTCGCGTTGTGACGCCCTCTCTCGCGTCGCGGCGTGGTACCGCTGCGCGCGGGAGGCGAATCCTCTACCAGCCCTGACCGTATTCGCTATTGTCGCGCTTTGGGTCGTGCCGACTCACCCACGGCCCGCTCGAACGCGCTCTGGAGCGTCGCGATGACAGATCGTCCTTTGGACGGCGCGCCCAGATGTATCGAACGCAACTCTTGCATGAATGCTGCCCATAGCTTGGGTCCACCCTCTTCGAGCAATTGAGCGCGCACCGATAGTTCGTGCGTGGCGGGCGTGTAGCGACGTCCCCACGCTCCTATCTGCGCCAACAGCGGTACCAGCTGGATCGCAGGCTCGGTCAAGCTGTAGAGCGCCTTCTGCCGATGGTCAGGGTCGTCGGTTCGCGTCAGTAATCCGTTTTCCACGAAACGTTTCAGGCGGTCAGCGAGAATGTTCGAGGCGATGCCTTCCTCGGACTGGGTAAGCAGCTCGCGAAAATATCGCCTGTTCCCGAAAATAATGTCGCGGATGACGATCAGGCTCCAGCGGTCCCCGAGCAGCTCGAGGGTCAAGTTGATTGGACAGCCAGAACGGTGCGGCTCAGTCATGGTGCTTCGGTCCAGGGGGGGCACTTGCACTCTACCATAATCTGATCTATATTCACAACCAGTTGCAATATGCAATCACATGGGAGACAGGACCGTGACCGACATCTCGACAGATCACGGCACGATCGTTGTCGAGCAGATGATCAACATCCCGGTTTCGCGCGCGTATAGCGCGTTCGCCGACCCGAAGGAGCGAGTTCGTTGGGGTGCGCCTTCCGATACCGCTGCATTCATCTACGATGCAGTGGACTTCAGGGTTGGAGGTATGGATCTAATTCGATGCGGCGCGAAGGATGACCCCCGCTATCGTGTTGAGGTTCGCTATATCAACATCGTGGATGAGCGGCGTGTCGTGTGGACAGAGACGATCCGCGACCCGGATAAGCTGCTAGCGACTAACATTACAACGCTTGAATTTATGCCTCATGGCCAACGCACGCGGCTGAAGGTCACAGTTCAAGTAACCTCATTTGTGGGCGTCAGCATGATCCAAAATACGAAAGCCGGCCAGGAGGGTTCCCTGGGAAGCATGGCTCGCTACCTGGAGCGATGACCCTCACCGGCTGGGGCGGTGGGGGTGACTGTCACGCATGTGCGCTCACGAGCCAGCACGCCATCGTGAAACGCGCGATGCCATTCTGGATGTATGGCTCGAACGCTGCGCGTACCACGCTGACCGTGCGCGCGCGCGTCGCCTCATCCACGTTCGCGTCTCGTAAGGCGGCGCCCACGGGCCCGAGCTTCGTGACATAGGTCAGCAGCTCTTGCTCCGCCATGTTCCCCGTGACGTCGATCGGACGAACGTCAATATTTTTCCAGTCGCTCGCCTTCAGGATTCGCCGTACGCGACCTTCATCTGCGAACGCAAACTGACCAGGTGCACCAACATCAGGAGTCGACAGGTTCGGTAGTAAGGGCTCGGCGGCGCGCGCAGCCGTCGTCATGAAGGGATTCTCCGCAGGGCTCCGCCACGCCACGAATGCAAGTTTTGCGTCCGGTTGTGCAGCGCACCTGATATTGACGAACGCTGCCTCTGGATCGTCGAAGAACATTACGCCGAACCGTGACATGACTGAGTCGAAGCGGCCCGGTTCGAAGGGGTAGGTTTGCGCGTCGGCCTGCACGAACTGCACAGCGCCGAGTTTCTCGTTGATCGCGCGCTCCTTCGCAACTCTGACCAAGGGTTCGGAGATGTCCACTCCAACGCAGTGGCCCGTCGGTCCAACGCGCCGCGCCATCGAAATTGTTGTAGCACCCGCGCCGCAGCCGACGTCGAGCACGCGGCCGCCTTCACCAGGGAAAGCTTCCTGGGAGACGAGCATCTCGAATGGGGCAAGCATGCGATCGAGCACATCCTGCATTTCCACCCACGCGCTGCCCGAGGGTCCGTTCCAAAGGGCGGCTTGCTCACAATTCCCCTGTTGGGCTTTGGACATCTGACTCCTCCGGCTTGCGTTCGGCATTGGGTGGACGCACTCTACGAATTCAATTCGACTTGAGGTCAAGGCACCAGCACGTTGCTGCGCTTGTGCCACCGGTATCGAGAGTAGGGCGGCGGTGCGCAGAGATACTCGCCTGGCACACTGCCGGGTTGCGCCTGTCATCGCTTCTTCTCCACGTGTGTCGCTTGAGGGTTCCACGTGTTTCGCAACAACCGGCGGAGGTTTCCGAGCACACACCCCCACCGTTCTTATTTGTCCTCAATGGGCGAGTGTAGTCCTGCATAGAGAAGTTACTAGTGAAATTTACTTACGGCAAAATGTGTCTCGATCAGGCTATCTGTAGCGTGTGAGCTCAGAGCCATCGAATTGAAGTTGTTCGCTGTAGTGCCAGTAAACGCTTGCGTTCGAGCAATGGTATTGAAGGAGCTCCGCCAAAGCGTTGACGTTGCCGCGGAGCATCCTTCTGGGCGGTTCGAGCCCCTTCCCGTGCGTGGCGTCTGGGGGGGGGGCACAGACCGTCAACCAGGAACGGAAGTTCTCTAGGTTTTGTACAGCTTGATGGTTGCGGCGGAGAATCCGGGGAGAGCCCTGGAGTCTTTGTTCTGCTTTTCCACGCCGTCACATAAAGCATCCGCCTGCTCTCTTGTGTCGCACTGGGCCAGTTGCGAAGTGACCGCCAAGTGCGTACCCGTGGATATTTTTGCAACTATCATAACTTGAAACATTCTGAAGTCCTCTTGCAACGACTCTCGCTATCCTGCAATCAGGCCCAGGTTATCTGACAGACGCAAAACGTCAAATTGGACTTTGATTTGGCTTGCATGGGCTGGCGGGCTTGGAACGATTCGATCGCCTGAAGGTTGCCACGTTTGATGGCGGATTGGAACGACGCGCCTGCACGCCAGGGCGGCGCGGCGTCTTCAACGGTCTATACAGACAGGTGCCCCTTTCTGCACGAAACTGACCAGTGTCGGAACCAATTCGGCCGAGATCTTGTCGCCAACATCGATCCTGAAGACCCCATCTTTCATTCTTTGTTCAACGTGCAAACCATATTCACGAAATTTCCCGGTATCCCCGGCGTTGGGAGCGGCCTGTTTGATGACACGGAGTCCCTGTTTACGTCGCGCCACAAAACGTAGACGGTGGGCGAGGGGTGCGCAGGTCCCGCGGCGGTCGGCCGAAGGGGCAAACTTCGGCCGACAGGCTTATACAATTCTTAGCGAGTTTATCTCCGATTTATAATTTCGCTAAGATAGCTATAATCGCTCTGATGAAGCTGCAGCAATTGCATGCGGCGGAAGATGTCTAAAAGATCTTTTGATTCCCGTCCGGGCAAAATTCTACGGGAAGAATTCATGGAGCCCGTGGGTCTTTCGGCGTATGCGCTTGCTAAGGCGCTCGATGTGCCGCTGCCGCGGGTAAATGACATCGTGCGGGAGAAGCCTGCGATTTCGCCTGAGATGGCAGTGTTGCTGTCGGCGTACTTTGGTACGTCGGACGGGTACTGGATGAACCTTCAAGGGCACTACGACCTTGAAATGGTCAAAGAGCGCGTTGCCAAGCAAGCTGCGCGCATACAGCCGCATCCCCACGACGAAACCGGCGCGTTACAGCCCGTCTGAGGAGTTCTGACTGCAGGACGCTAAACGTGTCGGCGGGTGGCCCATCGAACTCTGAACGCGCCCACGCCGGTTCCGCCAAGACGCCAGTCAGGGCCGGAAGAGACAGCATCGGCGCTGATCCGATTCCAGCAGTTTTAAAAAAATCACGAGGTTTCATGTTGTGCCTCCCAGGAACGAGTAGCACTTGGGCGGCTCTTATAGTCGCAGATATCGCCGCAGAATCCGCGTTGCTTACGTTGTATCCCTCCCATCGCAGCGCTTACTAGTTCTACATTATACGCTGGTGATACCCGCGCCGCGTCGTGGCCGGGCAGGTGCGCGGATGTGGCGTCGCAACAGGGGGCGGTATTTGACCGCGTTGGGGCATTCGACCATGGTCGAACATCACCATCGATCACGAAAGGTCAAGCACGACTGTCCGGATTGGGGCCGCGAGCCCCGCTTAGCGCCGCCCACAGGTCGCAAATTTGCGGCCCACGCGTTGTGATTTCCTCAAAGCGTTCATCCCCAGTTCAGCCCATCTTGGTAGCGTGATGCCAGTCTCCGGGAAGTGCGCCACGATGTTCCAACGATACGCTGTTGTGCGAACCGGTCTGATGTCTCTTCCGCTCATGTTCGGAGCCTGCTCCGTCAGTCCCTATCACCCGACGCAACCGATCGAGCGCACCGTCCCTGCCCCGGCGGTCGAGGTAGCCGAGGCAGCCGAGATAGCCCCGCCGCTCGCACCGCTGCTGCCTGACGGCTTGGCTTCTTCACCTGGTGTCGTTCCCGGTGCTCCAGCTACTGCCGCGCCGAGTGACCCCTTCATTCTTGAACACGTTGCGCTCACGGCTCGACGGATGGTCGGCATTCCCTATCACTACGGCGGGACTGACCCGCGGGGTTTTGACTGTAGCGGTCTCGTGTTTTATGCCTACCGTGAAGCGGGCGTCCTGGTGGCACGGACCTCCCGGGAACAGCTGCGCGCCTCGCAGCCGCTCGATGTTGACCAGGCGCTGCCGGGTGATCTCGTGTTCTTCAGGATGAGCAAGAGAGCCTGGCATGTTGGAATATATCTGGGCGGCCAGCGCTTCATTCATGCACCTTCCACCGGCAGAGCAGTCGCAATCGAGAGCCTTGACCACGAGTATTACCTCCGCCATCGGATTCAGATCAGACGGCTGGATGCCCTGAAATGACTCGTCTCTAGCCAGCAGCCATGGCTTCGATCTCCAGCTTCCACTTTGGATCCAGCAATCGGCAACATACTACGGTAGAGGATGTCTCATGCTCACCTAAATACTTGACGCGCATGCGCACGTTGGCCTCGTCGTACCCGGGTTCGGCGAGATAGGTGCGCAACGACACCAAATTGTTGAATTCCATGCCTGCCGAGCGCAGCAGTGTTCCAATATGCGTCCAGATAATGTCCGCCTGCTCCTCAAACGACTCAGGCATTGTCCTGCCATCCTTCAGATAGCCGTTCAGGCCACTGATGATCAGCAGTCGCGAATCGCCGCGTATCTCCACGGCGTGGGTATAGCATCGGTACTGTGGAAACAGGCCAGCCGGGTTGTGCTTAATGATCTGCATCGAGCAATTCCTCATAGTCACGAGGGCGGTCGGCAATCCTTCGCGGCCGACGTTGACAGTTATGCTTTTCATCAAAGATATTAGCTGCCGTTAACGCCGGGGGCCAGCTATGGTTGCGCGCATGTCGAGAAATGCAGATCCCCAATTCTGGAACCGAGCGCACCAACACCTGATTCGTTACGGGGGGCGCTTCGAACCGGTGATCATCGATCGTGCGCGGGGCAGCTACGTGTACGACGCCGATGATCGTGCCATTCTGGATTTCACCTCCGGTCAGATGAGTGCGATCCTGGGTCACGGACACCCCGAGATCCGCGAGGTGATTGCACATCACGCCGGCCATCTCGATCATCTCTTCAGCGCAATGCTTTCGCGCCCGGTGGTCGATCTGGCAAGCCGGCTAGCCGAGATTGCACCCGGCGCGCTCGAGCGCAGCATGCTTCTCAGCACGGGCGGGGAAGCGAACGAGGCGGCCATCAAAATGGCCAAACTCGTCACCGGGCGCTACGAAATCGTGAGTTTCGCTCAATCGTGGCATGGCATGACTTCAGCCGCCGCATCGGCGACGTACAGCGCTGGCCGAAAAGGCTATGGGCCGTCGGCCGTTGGTTCGTTCGCGATACCTGCGCCGTACGCGTACCGGCCCCGCTTCGCGCGCGACGGCGTTTGCGATTGGCAAGCCGAGCTCGACGATGCATTCAATCTGCTCGATCGGCAGTCAAATGGCAGCCTGGCGGCGTTTATTGCCGAGCCTATTTTGAGCTCCGGGGGCTTGATCGATCTGCCTGTCGGCTATCTGGCGGCGCTCAAGCACAAATGTAGCGAGCGCGGAATGCTGTTGATCCTGGACGAGGCCCAGACCGGAGTCGGGCGCACCGGATTGATGTTCGCGTGCGAGCGGGATGGCGTGACGCCGGATTTTCTGACTTTGTCGAAGACCCTTGGCGCGGGCTTGCCTCTGGCTGCCGTGACAACCACGGCAGACATCGAGGAGAAGTGCCACGAACGGGGTTTTCTGTTCTACACCACGCATGTCTCGGACCCGCTACCAGCAGCCGTCGGGCTCAAAGTGCTCGACATCGTCCGCCGCGACGGACTGGTGCAGCGGGCACAGAACGCGGGGGCCCGGCTCGAGTCAGGGTTGCGTACGCTGCAACAGCGCTTCGATTGCATCGGCGACGTACGTGGCCGAGGACTGCTGCTGGGGGTGGAAATTGTTGCCGACCGACAATCGAAGACACCGGCGCCGGAGCTTGGAGCAGCCCTGACCCGGCGATGCATGGAACTGGGTCTTAGCATGAATGTTGTGCAGTTGCCGGGAATGGGCGGCGTATTCCGCATCGCTCCGCCGTTGACGGTCAGCGATGACGAGATCGATCTCGGGCTCGAGCTCCTGGCACGAGCGTTCACTGAGGTGTTGGCATAACGGTTTCTTGCCAAGTCTCCGCTGACGGAATCCCTGTGCGAGCTTTATCTGGATCTGGGCGGGCGGCGAGTGCGCCGAGGTTCTCAACGATGCACCGGGGTGCGTGCTACTGTGTTTCCTTTGCGGCACCAAGCCAAGGCAGGACCACATTCAACTTGGGAAACTCTTCGATAATCGCTGGACTCTCGCAGCGATCCTGGCAGGTTATTTCTTTGCCAACCTGCCCTTACAGCGCAGGATATGGGCGTCGCTCGTGGCAGATAGGCCGGTGAGCGGTACGCTGTTACTCGGGTTGTTCGTAGCCGCGTTCGGTGCGCTTGCGCTCAGCACCTACGTCACACCAACAGCAAGCGAGAAGATTGCCACACTGTTGTCGGATTGGATGCTGCCACGACGCCGCATCGCGCTGGCGTTGCTGGTTGCGTCCGCCGCGCTAGTACCCATTATCGTTGCCTGCGGCGTGCTCGACCGTTTCCCGAATTCCGGCGATGAATATGCGTATCTTTTCCAAGCCGAGCAATTCGCAAAGGGACACTTGTGGGCCAAGGCACCGCCGCTCGGTGACAGCTTCGTGGCTTACCGGACTTGGATCGTGGGTGACAAGTGGCTCAGCCAATATCCACCCGGTTGGCCTTTGGTCCTTGCGACGGCCATCGTCGCGGGCATACCAACCTGGTCTGTCAACGCAGTACTCGGCGCTGGTGGCGTGGCCAGCCTCGTTTCGCCTCTGTGGCATTTCAAGGATCGTGCGGTATTGTTTGCCGGCGCCGCGTTATACCTGCTCACGGCATTCTATATCTTGAATGCCGCATCCCTCTTCTCGCATACGCTGTCGGCGCTTCTGATTCTGCTCGTATGTCTGGCATGCCTTTGGTACCAACGCGACCGCCGGGTCGTGGCCCTTGTGACGTGCGGCGCGCTCCTCGGACTCATCGGCCTGACGCGCTACTTCAGCCTGGTACTTTTGTTCCCCGCGCTTGCCTACTGGTTGTTCGTTGAAAACCGCAGCGGCCGCCTGCGCGTGATCGTAGTCCTGATCCTGGCCGCACTCCCGTTCCTTGCGTGCTTGATGGCTTATCAGTACTGGGTAACAGGAAGTCCGCTACGCGACACCTATTCCCTCATCACTGCGGACCCGGACGATGTGACCTTATCGTTGAAACCTCATGCCGTCATCTACGGCGCGCAGCTCACCCTTTATCGGCTCGCGGAACTGAGTGTCTGGGCTTCGCCGCTGTTGCTGCCGGCCTATCTATTTTGCTTCTGGAGCAAGGCAAAAAGCCGCTCTCTAGCCTTCTATGACTTGATTTTCCCATGCTTCATCCTGGGCTACGTGTTCTTTCCGGACCTGGGTGGAAATCGCTACGGTCCCCGGTACTACTTCGATGCGTTTCCGTTGATGATCGTGACGATCGTGTCCTCGACATCGCAGCTTGCTTTGTTTGCCAAGGGCCTGAATTTGCGTGTGCTGGCCATCAACGCAATTGCGATCAGCGCCGTGTATCTTCTCAGCTCGCTACCGTTCGCGTTCAAGGACTATCATGCTCAAGTCGTCAGGCGGCAAGAGCCATACCGCCTCGCAGCCGCCCGCCAGCTCGAGAATGCGATCGTGGTAATCGAGTCGCCGAGCGCGCGTGGCTTGGAAGGTGACGATCTGGCGCGCAATGATCCGGATCTCGAGACTCCAGTCTTGTACGCGCGCTCTGAAGCGTCGATGTCAGAGCTACGCCGCAGGTTCCCCAACCGTTCCATCTGGCTCTACGAGCGCGAGCCGGGTAAGTCCGCAGACTTGAAGCTGGCATTTCCGGCTGCATCCGCGCCATCGGCTCAACCGAGATAACCCAACTTCCGTGCTTGCAGCGCGTCGTCAACGGCCGTTAAAGACCCAGCGTCTGCTCAGGATGAAATTGGCAATGAGTCCCGCCATCGACCCTGCGGCGACACCGATGACCGGCCACCTCGAAACCATCTCGAAAGCGTTGATCAGCACGGCATAGACTGTATAGTTGATCAGACCTCCGCCCGCATTTGCCGCAAGAAATCTGAGCCATTCACGGGTCAAGTTGTGATCGCGCTGATCGCGGAATGTATAGCGGCGGTTCAATGCCCAAGTGAAGGTGGCGGCCGTCAGATAGGACACCAGTCTACCGACATAGAGGCCCGCTCCGATCCCGTGAACAACCAGATGCAGGCTGGCCGCATCGACGACGAAACCGGCCGCCCCGACAACTGCGAAGCGCAGAAACTGCAGCCTGGAAGCGCTCAACACCCGGGGCGGGCGCCGAAGTTCCGACCGATTCAACTCAATCGGCTCGAGAAGGTCAGATATTGCAAGCGCTTTACCTCTATGCGGCCGCGAGTGACCGTGGCCAGCACCAGACCACACGTCAGACTCAGCAAGCTCATGACCATCAGTCCCATCGATAGAACGGCCGTCGGCAACCGCGGTACCAGCCCCGTCTTCAAATACTCGAACAGCAAGGGTGTGGACAGGACTATCGCAGTGATCGCAAGGACGAACGCCACCGATGAAAAGAATTCCAGCGGACGCTCTTCGCGGACCAATCGCATGATCATTCGCATGATTCGAATCCCGTCGGGAATCGTCCTCAGCTTGCTGGCAGAGGCGGGCGGCCGCTCTCGATAGGGTGTTGTCACCTCGGCGATCGGCAGGTTCAATTGCAAGGCATGTACGGTCAGCTCGGTCTCGATCTCAAACCCACCGGCCAGCGCGGGGAAGGATTTTATGAAGCGGTGCGACATGACTCTGTAGCCTGACAGCATGTCATTGAAGCGGGCGCCAAAAAACCAGGCGACCAGGCCGGTCAACAAACGATTGCCGAACCGATGACCCGCGCGATAAGCGAGTTGCGAACTCTCTGCGCGGGCCCCATTGACCATATCGAGATTGTTGGAGACTAACTGTTCAATCAACATGGGCGCGCTTTTCGCATCGTAGGTGTCGTCGCCGTCGACCAGTACGTAGATGTCCGCTTCGATATCAGCAAACATACGTCGCATGACGTTCCCCTTGCCCTTGAGCGGTTCCTTGCGAACGATTGCTCCAGCAACCCTGGCGATCTCGACGGTGCGATCCGTGGAACCGTTGTCGTATACGAAGATCAATGCGTCCGGCAGGGAGGCACGAAAATCAGCGATGACTTTCGCGATTGCGGACTCCTCGTTGAGGCACGGAATCAGCACAGCTACTTGGGGATTCCAGCTCATTGATAATAACCTCCTGCGGGTGGCGGGAATGGGGGTTACTGATAACCGCGATGTCGGGGCATTGATGACCCGGTTGTAGTATATAGTTGGCAGCAGGGCGTGCCCGCGGGCATTCGCGATTGAATTTACCGGCGGCCGACGCCACCCAGAAAAAGACCCACGGCGAAGCGGATGTGCCTCTCCATCTCGGCGCCATCCAGCACATTTCCGGACACGATGATGCGTGCCGGGCCGCCCACCACGAGGCTCAGAAAGGCAGTCGCTGCGCGTCGCGGTTCGGTCACGTTGATTTCCCCGAGCCTGCTGTAACGCACGAACAGATCACTGAGAAAACTGATGGTGGGTCCGGCGCCTTCTTCGAAGGCGGCCTTGAAGAGTTCCGGGAAGCGGTAAGACTGGGCGCTGAGAATGCGTTGCAGCTTTGTTGCGACGGGGGTCGCCACATTCGCGATTCGCAGGCGCGCGATCGCAGCCAGCGTTTCTTCCAGATCATCTGTTGCGACCGCCTCGAGCGCGGCCCGTGGCACGGTGTACCGTTCGATCGCTCGCCTCACTGCGGCTTTGAACAGAGCGCCCTTGTCTTCGTATCGGGCATAGACGGTGCGCTTCGACATTCCAACATGTGTGGCGATCTCCTCCATCGTGGCTTGCTCGAAGCCTCTTTCCAGAAATATATCGAGCGCGATGTTCAGGAGCTCCTCATGGCGTTGCTCCTGCTGCGCAGCTGTCGGTCGTCCGACGCCAGGGCGGATCGTCAGATTTGCATCATTGCGAATTTTCTTGCCCTCCAGCGGAAAGTGCTCATAATGGAACGCACCAGTACCATTATATAGATCGGCGAGTGCAACGCCAAAAGAGATTCATATGGGCGAAGCTGTCGAGCGGCTGACCCGCCTCGTGGAGGCAGAGGATCGCTACAACATTCCTTTTGCGGATCTGCGCGGCGCGCAGATCGGAGCGATGAACGAGCGCTTTCAGGAGCGTAAGGGCCAGATCAAGCTGGTGGGGCACCGCGCGAGGGAAGCGGGCATCACCGAAGTGCGCAGTCATGAGGATGTGGTCAAGCTTCTGCTGCCGCACACCGCCTATAAGAGCTATCCCGAAAACTGGCTCCGCGCGAAGCGGTGGGACCGCCTGTCGAAGTGGCTGGACACTGTCTCTACCCATCGCGTGCCGGTGGACTCGGTATCGGATGCCGTCGAGGTTGACGGCTGGATCGATAAGCTCGCTGACAATGGCTTCTTCGTGTCCTGCTCCAGCGGCACGACCGGCAAGTCCGCCATGCTCGTCGCGTCCCAGAAGGACATGAATTGGTGCAAGAAGGAGGCCGTCGCCGCTTACTCCTGGGGATCGGGCGTAAAGCCCGTGCAGGACCGACGCATGTTTGGCATGGCAGCGGTCGCGCACGTGGCCCGCAATCTCGCCACTGGCGAAGCTTATACGGCGGCCCTGCAGGACCCGAATTACGAGCGTTTCGCCTATCCCGTGCCGCCCATCACCGTCGGTGGACTGACGCAGATGGTCGTGATGCGCAAGGCGATCGCGGATGGTACGGCGAAGCCGGGAGACATCGCCGCCTTCGAGCAAATCTCGGCGGCGCGCCAGAAGGCTGTCGATGACGCGGTCGGCATCACCGCGCAGGCCGTCGTGGCCGCGCGTCATAGCAAGATCCACGTCACAGGCCTATGGGCAGGTCTCTACAACGTGGCAAAGGCTGTACGTGAAATGGGCTACAGCGCCCAGGATTTTCACCCGGAGAACTCGATCTATGTTGGTGGCGGGCTCAAGCGCGCCAAGCTGCCGGACGACTATCGCGAGTTCGTCTATGAGACGTTCAACATCCGGCCGGAGCGCAGCTATCAGAACTACAGCATGCAGGAGTTGCATTCCGGCATGCCGCGCTGCCGTCAGGGTGGCCGTTATCACGTGCCGCCGTGGGTGGTGCCGCTGATCCTCGACAAGGCAGGTGACAACCTCCTGCCCATGATTGACGGCGAGTATGAAGGGCGTGCAGCGTTCTTCGACCTGTCCCTTGATGGCCGCTGGGGCGGCGTCATCTCCGGCGACAAAATCTCGATCGACTTTCGCCCTTGCGCCTGCGGCAGCGAAGGAGCGTCGATCCGCGACAATATTGTCCGGTACGCTGACCTCGAAGGCGACGACAAGATCGGCTGTGCGGGGACTGTGGACGCATATGTGAGAGGTGTGGCATGAACTCCGTAGTTGATCTCAAGAAGGATGCGGCGAGCGATGCGACAGCCGCGGTTTCCGCTCCGTTTTTTGCGCGCGGAGAGCTGATTGAGGGAAATGATGCTGTACACCGGTCGCGCGATCTTGGAGTCAATTTCGCGACACCCAGGATCAACCTCGACCGCGTTGTGCATCCGCGCAGCGAAGTACCGCCGCTGCTCAACGTTCCGCTGGCAGAGATCATCGACTTCCTGGTCGAGACCGGCCAACGGATGAGGGATCCGAACAACCTCGTTATGCAGGACTGCGTCGATCGCATGACCTCCACTCATGTTCTGCCGCGCGGCGTGCTGGAGAACCAGGTCAAGGGTGCGGCCGCTTACCTCGACAAGCGGCTGCTCAACACAGTGGTGGAACAGAACTTCGCCAACCCCAAAGCGCTGGACGAGTGGATTCCCCACCAGGACTACACGGGCCGGCGGAGCTTCGTGCGCGCGTTCGCGCCGCGCCTCGTTCACGTCCTGCCGGGCAACTCGCCGGGGGTTGCGGTGAAGTCTATCGCGCAGGGCGCGATGGTGAAGGCGATCAACCTCTTCAAGATGTCATCGAGCGACCCTTTCACCACGGTCGCCATTCTGCGAACCATGGCAGACATCGATCCCAACCACGCGATCGTAAAGTCGATGTCGGCCGTGTATTGGCGCGGCGGCGACGATTCGGTGGAGCGGGTGCTGTATCGCCCGCAGTACTTCGACAAGATTGTCGCTTGGGGCGGCGGCGATGCAATCAACAATGTCATCAAGTATCTTGGGCCCGGCTTTCAGCTCGTTTCGTTCGATCCCAAAACTTCGATCTCCATGGTCGGCAAGCAGGCCTTCGCTTCGGACGAAACGATTGATGTTGCGGCGGACCTGGCGAGCGCCGATGTCATGGTGCTCAACCAGGAGGCATGCGTCGCAAGCCGATTCATTTATGTCGAGGGCGGCCAGACCCAAGTCGACCGTTTTTGCGAAAGGCTGCACAAGCGCATCATCGAACGCGCCGCTGCATCTGGCGATGCCCGTCCGCTCGACATGGACCTGCGCGAGCAGATCGAGACCATGATGATGATGGACGATGATTATCGCGTATGGGGCAAGGCTGACGGGCGGGGCTGCGTCATCCGCTCGGACGAGCCGGTGGAGTTCCATCCGGTCAACAAGACGGCCAACGTCGTCTGTGTGCCGTCGCTCGATGAGGCAGTGAAATTTATCAACGTCGCGACGCAGACGGTGGGCTTCTACCCGTTTAATCGCATGGCCGACTATCGAGACCGGCTGGCAAGCGGCGGCGCGCAGCGCATCGTCCACCTCGGGGAGGCCGGCCCCAGCACCATCGGCAATCCGCACGACGCGATGTATCCACTTCATCGCTTCGTGCACTGGATGGCCCATGAGGATGGTTGCGCATCCTGACAGACGGGCTGCCCGGGGAGCGGGCTTGCAACATCAGATCGGGGAAGCTTTCAGGTGTCTTGACCGTGCGGGACTAACTCCGCGGATCTCGCGACATGTTCTTTTCAGTTAACGCCGACTCGCACTCAACGACCGTAGCCATCCTCGTCTTTGAACGATCAAACAGCCGTTTTTCATCTTCGACGACTTCATCCGGCATTATGCTCGTGGCGAGGTACTCGACCGTGCCGCGAAAGATGGCCTCATCCGCGAACCACAGTTCGGTGATGACGTCGAATGGCAGCTCCTCGCTTGCGCCGGTTTCGGGATTCGGATGAGGGGTGAGAAAGCGCCGCACATAGCGACTGATGCCCGAGGCATACTTCACGCACAGCGGTGCGTGTTGATTTTCATAGTAGTCTTGAAACGCCTCGAACGTCATTCCTGGGCGGCGCTTCATGAAGAGCAGGATCTTGTAGTTGTCTTCAGCCATGACGAGCAGATCCGGCCACGCGCTCCTCACCCATGATGGTCGTGCGATGCATCCTGCGGCCCGAATTTTCGTCGTAGGGGACGACGCGGTGCATGCAGCCGCAGTTGTCCCATATGACGAGGTCACCTTCCTGCCATTCATGACGGTAAGAGAAGGCGGGCTGGCCTGCCCATTCCAGGAGCCGCACCAGCAGCGAACGGCCGTGGGGAATCGGACGCCCAACGACACTGTCCGCGTGTGAGCCGACCAGGAGCGACTTGCGACCCGAGTTGTGCGTCCAGACAAGCGGATGGGTCATGACCGCCGACATGGCGCGCCAGCGGGCGAGGTCCTCCTCGGGTATCTGGTCGAATACGGGACGCATTGAGGCCTCCATCCTGTGAACGACCTTGACTCCTTCCAACGCCTGCTTCTCCGTCTCGGGCAGGTTTTCGTAGGCCGCATACATGCTGGCAAACTCGGTCTGACCGCCCGTGGGTGACAGCTTGCGCGCCGTGAGAAGCGTCGCTTTCGGCAGCGGCTGGTCGATGGTGACGCCATCGATGTGCCAGAAGAAGGTGCCCAGCACATATTCGGGTTGGGTGTTGACCTTCTTGTCGAGCGTAATCGCGTAAACGTCCTCGTCGTCGCCCCTGCCCGGGGCCTTGCGGTTGTAGTTGACCCGCTTGCCGAGCTTGTCGGTGAAGGACAATTGCTCGGCATCAGTCAAGTTCATCCGGGGGAATACGAGAACCCCGCGATCTTCCAGCGCCTCGCGCACAGCGGCGATGGTCTGGTCTTCAAGCAGATGTTCCTTGGCAACGTGGACGATGCCGCCCATGTGCGGCTTGATCGGCTCGATGCGAGCGGTGCTCATGATAAGTTCCTTGCTGAGGTACGAAACCGGAACACTCAGGTACTAAGCGTACTCAGTAAATGATGTAGAATCCAGGCAAGGCAATCTACCTCGGCGGACGAGCTCTATTAATTCGATTAATTTAAGCGACGTGCCGGACTCTCCGGCGGGTAGGCCGGTGATTTCCATGGAAAAGGTAAGCCAGGATCAATCCAATGTCGCAATCTGGAGGGAGATAAGATGCTTCTGGAGCGTGCCGAATTACTGATAAGAGAGGGCCAGGAAGAGGCATTCTCTGCTGCCATGAAGAACGAAGGCGTCGGGATGCTGGCTTCCGTAGCGGGTGTTATGTCAGTGGCCCTGGGCAGGGGCGTCGAGAACCCGGGCAAGTTCATGTTGTTGGTCGAATGGGAAAACATGGAGGCACACATGGCCTACAACAAGGCCCCCGTGTGCGGTGAGATCCGCGCGTTGATCGGCCGGTTCTCGAGGGGTGGCAGCATGGAACATTTCCAGATGGATTGAGGGGCGCTCAGATGAGCGAGCGATAGGGGCGTCGAGAAACAGCCCCTTCGATCCGGCGAGCAGATTGAAAAGGGCTGTTGTTGCTCGTGCAACTAGCGCCGTGGGTCGGGGTCGTCCTTGCCTGTGAATGGCTCGCACGAAACGTTGGGGTGCCAGTTCACGAACGAACCGTTGGGATTGTCCTTCCACGCCCAGACGTGCAGCGAGTAGAACGCCTTCAGTCCGAAGCGATTAGGCTCGTCAAACAAGTGAAAGAGCTGTCCCATGAGCTCCGGCGGAGCCGTGTGTTTCTTGTCCGCCTTCCACTGTTCGACGAGAATCAGATAGTCAGCGCCGATCAGACGCAGGCGTCCGTCCGACGTCGGCTCGTAGATCACGATCTGGGGATGCGCGGCGTCTATTACACCTTTGCCGACTAAGCCCCCGTTGACATAGTGGAGTCCCATTGCGCCTGCGCTGTCTCCGCTCACGCAGCCGAATTGAAGCTCATACCCTTCTGCCTCAGCTACCTCCACATTCTTGAAGCGCTCGGTCGATTCCCGGACCTTCGTGAGAAGGGCGCTCGCCTTGCTCTTCTGGTCCGGCGTCAATGCGTTAGTTTGCGGTGTCACCATGTGCGAGTGGCCATCTTGCGCCAGGGCGGGCAAGGGACCAACGCTCATGAGAGCGAGGGCGACCGTGGAAAACTGCAATTGCCTGGCGAATCGTCTGACTTTCATCGGCTAACTTCCCCTGTGGCGGGCGAGATGCCCGATGTCCAGAAGAAGCCGAAAGCGCGGCCCAATCGGCTCATCCCGCGCTGCAATCTTATTAAATACATGGGGAACATTGAGACGTTGGAGTGAGACGCCGTAAGATTGCGGGGAGGTGGACCCGTGGACGACCTATTTACGCTGGTGTACGCAGAGTTGCGCCGGATTGCGGGGCGCCAGCTCCGGGGCGAGCGCTTCGGCCACACGTTATGCACGACTGCGCTCGTGCACGAAGCCTGGTTCGAACTCGCGAAACTCGAACGCATCCGCTGGCAAAGCCGCTCGCATTTCCTCGCCCTGGCCGCCCAGGCAATGCGCAGGGTTCTCATCGACTATGCCGTGGCGCGTCGCAGCCAGAAGCGGGGTGGCAGTTGTTCGCACGAGCCACTAGAGGTCGATGCGCTCGTTGCGGTCACGGAGCGGCCCGAGGATTTCATCGCTCTCGACGAGGCTCTCCAGCGCCTGGCGGTGATCAACGAGCGGCAGGCCCGCATTGTCGAGTGCCGCTTCTTCGGAGGAATGAGTATCGAAGAGACCGCTGACGTGCTCGGCTCGTCCTCGGCAACCGTGAAGCGTGACTGGGCGGTGGCGCGCGCGTGGCTCAATCGGGAATTGTGCACGTGAACGATCTCGGCCCAGTGATGTCCGCGGAACGATGGGTGCGTGTGCAGGATGTGTTCAGTGCGGCGCTCGATTGTGAACCGGCGACCCGCGGCGAACTTGTCGATCGGCTCTGTGAAGGTGATGCGGAATTGAGCCGCGAAGTGCAGTCGCTGCTCAACAGCCACGAGCGTGGCGGACTTCGGGACCAACTTGCCGAGAAGATTACCGCACCCGCACTGTTGCGAGCGCACGTGTCTGCCATGGACTTGCGCGGGCGCAGAGTGGCGCAGTACACAGTGCTCGAAGCGTTAGGGGCGGGCGCTATGGGGCTCGTCCATAAAGCCCGGGACGAGCGTCTCGGACGCCATGTCGCGTTGAAGTTTCTTCCGCAGCATCTCGCTGCGCAACCCGATGCCAAGCAGCGTTTCCTGCTCGAGGCTCGCGCAGCTGCCGCGTTGGACCATCCCAACATCTGCACGATCCACGAAATCGGCTCGACAACAGACGGCCAGCCGTTCATCGCCATGGCTTTATACGATGCCGAAACGCTACAGGCGCGTCTCGCGCGCGCGTCGCTTGGTGTCTACGACGCACTTGCGATTGCACAGCAGATTGCGAACGGGCTCGCTAAAGCGCATGAGTACGGCGTCATTCACCGTGATGTGAAGCCCTCGAACATCATGCTGCTCGCCGACGGCACAGTGAAGATTCTAGACTTTGGCGTGGCGTGGGTCGCTGACGCGGATGCGGCGTTGAACGAAGGAAGCGCGGTCGGTACGGCGGCGTACATGAGCCCCGAGCAGGCGCGTGGCGACCCCGTAGATCCCCGCACCGATGTCTGGTCACTGGGCGTCGTGCTGTACGAAATGATCGCGGGTGCGCGGCCTTTTGCCGGCGATAACACGCTAGCCCTCAGGCAGGCGGTGCTCAAAGCGGAGCCGTTACCAGCCCCCGCGTTGCGGTCGAATCTACCGGGCGCGCTGGACACTCTGCTACGTAAGGCTCTCGCGAAAGCGCCCGAGCAGCGACATACCTCCATGGCTCAAATGGCAGCGGAACTTGCGGCGTGCATTGAGTGCGCGCGGGCGGTCACGTATGCGGTCTCTCGAGCCGAGTCGGCTGAGCGATTGTCAGCTGTCGATGACTTTTCCTCTGGTGGAGAGCGCCGGCGGGCCGCGGTGCTCGTGTCGCTGCTGCCGGACTATGGGTCGCTGGTCGAACACCTCACCCCTCCGAAGCTGGAGGAATTCATGCGCCGGATCGGCGCGGTTGCGGCGGACGTAGCGCAGCGGCATGGCGGGCTCGTGAACCATGCATTCGGCGAGGAGATCGTTTGCCTTTTCGGTGTTCCAATCGGACACGAGGACGACGACCTTCGTGCCGTGCGCGCGGCAGTAGAGCTGCATGCGCGAGTGCGCGAAATGAGTACGGGGCTCAACAACGAGCTTTCGCCGACATTCCAACTCCGGTCCGGCGTTCATGCTGGCCTGCTCCTTGCCCGCAAATTGAATGACGGGCCGCGTCGCTATGAAGTCACCGGAGCCGCGGTGCAGCTCGCTGGCATGCTCGCGTCCGCCGCCGCCCGGGATGCCATTTTGCTAAGCCCGGAGTGCCAGCGCCTCATTGCGCCGTTCGTGCGCACGATTCCGCATCAATCCCTCGTGTGTTACTCCGAGTCAGCGCCCGTCACACCACACCGCGTGATCGGCGAGTCAGGATTGCAGACGAGGCTCGAGGCTGCCGAACGTGAGGGGTTAACGCCGTACTCGGGCCGTCGGAAGGAGCTTACGACACTGGAGGGTCATCTCGCGCAGGCGCGAGCAGGTCAGGGCCAGGTAGTTCTCGTCGCGGGTGAGGCAGGAGTCGGCAAAAGCCGTTTGCTGCATGAGTTCCGGGCGCGCATCGACGCAACCAACGTGCGCATCCTGCAAGCCAGGTGCAGCTCATACGATGGCGGCGGACCGTATCTGCCATTTGCGGAAATTCTAAGAGCGGCCCTCGGTCTTCCGAGACACGAGGCGCACGGTTTCCCGGCCGAGAATGTCATCGCGCGCATCTGCAATCTGGACCCTTCACTGCAGCTTTTCGTGCCGCTATATCTCAACGTGTTGTCGATTCCGAACGATGCGTACCCGTTGCAGCGTCAGCTGCGAGGTGATCACCTGCAAGCCGCGGTGCCAGAAGCGCTCGCGGCATTCCTCACGGCTTTCGGCCGGCAGGCGCCGACCGTGTTCCTCCTGGAGGACTGGCATTGGAGCGATTCCGGTTCCCGGGAAGCTTTGCGGCGGTTGGCGGAAGTCATCGCGAAACATTCTCTGCTCGTCATCGTCACCACCCGTCCGGATGCTCAGGATCGGGCCGATTCGGCATACGGTGGGTTGCGTCTGGATATCGGGCCGCTCGACTTCGACGACTCGGTTGCCATTGTTAAAGGTGTCTTGCAGGTCCAGCGTGTGTCGGACGAGCTCGCGCGTCGTGTTTACGAACGCACCGGTGGCAATCCATTTTTTCTCGAAGAAGTCTGTCGTGCGCTCCTCGAGCAGGGTGCCGTGGCGGAGCGCGATGGCGAGGCCATACCGGCGAAGGAAGTCGGTACGCTGCGGCTGCCCGATACCGTGCAGGCGGTCATCCGCACTCGCCTGGACAGTCTGGACCCGGACGCACTCGAAGTATTGCGCATCGCTTCCGTCATCGGCAGGGAGTTCAGCAACGACGTGCTGGTCGAGGTGCTCGGCGCGGAACGCAGTCCGGAGCGTGCCATTGAACAGCTCAATGCAGCCGGACTCATTCAGCAGTCTGAACTGCCGCCGGAGCGTGGCTATCGATTCAAACACGTGCTTACGCAAGAGGTCACTTACGACAGTCTGCTCGGGCACCAGCGACGATCACTTCACCATCTCATCGGCTGTGCCATCGAACGGGCTCCTGGAGGTCGCAGCGAGGATCAGGCTTCGCTCCTCGCGCACCATTTCGCGCTCGCCGAAACATGGACGCCGGCTGTCCACCATGGCCGGCGTGCTGCATGCCGCGCGAACGCACTCGGTCAGTTTGCCGATGCTCTCGCCACACTCGATCGTGTGCGGGAATGGGTGTTGCGTCTGCCTGAAGGCGAAGAACGATTCGAACTGCTGACAGACGTGCTGCTGCAGCAAGAGCGACAGTGCGAAACATTGGGGCTGCGCGGTCGGCAGCAACATCTCGTCGACGAGTTGATCTCGCTGCTTGCTCCGCGAGGCGCGTCGGAACGCCTCTCGCAAGCGTATCTGCGGCAGGGCGATCTCTCGACCCTACTCAAGCGCTTCGATGCGGCCGATCGCATGTTGACGACGGCGCTCCGTATCTGTCGGGAACGTGGGGACGTGACGCTCGAGCGTCATGCGCTGCGCAGCCTTGGACTGCTGCGTTGGCATGAGCAGCGGCACGCGGAAGCCCTCACGATCACGGAGAACGCGCTAGCGATCGATCGCGAACGAAATGATCAGCTTGCCGTCGCGGGCGACCTGGCTAATCTCGGCGTCATCCTGAAGAGCATGGGCGAATATTCCCGCGCACTGGCGAGCCTCGAAGAGGCGCTTGCTATACCAGCACTCGCACAGGATCCAACCACGCTGGTGTACGCCCTGCAAAATCTCGCGAACGTCCATCGAGCGCAGGGAAATCTGGAGCGCGCGCTGGAGCTGCTGCAGCGAGCCGACGATATCTCCCGTACCCATCTGCTGCCGATCCAGCGGTCGTTTCATCTCATGGCTATCGCGCACATATTTCTGCAGCAGGACCGCATCCCAGAGTCGCTGCGGACCTATGAGGAGGCCGTTGCACTTTCCAGGCGGGCGCATCATGCCGATGGACTGGTGCAGTCGTTGCGTGCCCTGGCAGAAGTCCTGTTCGGTCTCGGACGACATGCCGAAGCCCAGCCGTACCTGGAGGAAGCCGCGACACTGTTTTCGCAGCTGGAAGATCGAGCGGGAGAAGCAGAGATGTGTACCCGGCTCGCTACAGTTCTTGAGCACGCAGCGTGCACTTCAGACGCTGAGATGGCCTGGGAAAAAGTGCGCGCGCTGCGCGCGTACCTCGGCGATGCGCGCGGTGAGCTCGATTCGCTCGAGGGGATCGCGCGTTGCGCGCGCGCACGCTCGGCCCCACCACGTGAAGTCATCCCGCGAGCGGAGGCCGCCCTCGCTCTGGCGTCCAAATTGGGAGAGGAACGGCGGGAGGCAGGCCTGCGGAACACGCTCGGCATCTTGGAGTGGGAAAGCTGCCACTATGCGCAGGCACTTCAACATTACGAGATTGCCCTCGCACAGCTCAGGCGCGTCGGAGATCGTGTACACGAGGGTCTCGCGTTAAACAGCCTCGCCGTCACGTTGGCCCGTCTCAATCGTCACGATGAAGCACGAACAGTGCTCGAAGAGAGCGTTCGTCTCAACCGCGAGACCGGTGAGCGGCTTCTCGAGGCTCATGCGCTGGCTGCATTGGGCAACGTCCACGTCGCAGGCCGACGGTTCGCCGCTGCCGTCGAGTGCTTCGGTCAGTCACTAGAGCTGCGTCGCCTCCTCGCGGACGCGCCTGGCGAACAGCGCATGCAGCAGCGTCTAGAAGAAGTACTAACAATGATGGAGGAGTAGTCTATGCCACGCTACATCATCGAACGGACGGTTGGGGTGCTCTCGCGGGACGATCTCGACGCCGCCGGCCGGCGCTCGGTGGCGGTTCTCGCAGACATGCCGGAGGTGCGCTGGATACGTAGCTACGTTTCCGACGTTGAAGGCAAGATCTACTGCGAGTATGACGCGCCGAGCCCGGAAGCCATTTACGAGCACGCCCGGCGCGCCGGGGTACCCGTCGACCGCATCTCCCTGGTATCTCTTGAGATCAGCCCGGCAATGTTTATGTAGGCAAATGGCTCATCCCCATCTTGGCATTTCATCCGGACTGATGCCGAGAAGCGTCTTTGCGACGAGCTCGTGTGTCAGCATGGAGTTGGCCGGGTGAAAGCGGCCGAGTCGTGCGTCGCGAAAAATGCGCTCGATTCCGCTTCGCCTGAAGATGCCAAACCCACCGCTGACTTCCAGCGCAAGATCGACGATCCGCCACGAACTCTCTACTGCGTGGTACTTCGCGGAAAGAATTTTCGCCGGCCAGTGCGCTCCGTGATCGACGCCGTCTGACCAATCCGCAGCGATGCGGTCGAGGTGTGGTTCGATGGGATCGAACGCCAGGCCCATCTCGGCCACGGCATGCTGCACCCCGGGGTGATATGACATCGGCCGCGATACAGCAATCGATCGTCGCGTCTTCACCGCCTCGAGCGTGAGGTCAAGTGCGCGTCGTGCGAGGCCGCAATAAATGTTGCCAAAGCCGAGTAGCGCCCAGGCGAATATTGCGAGCACAAAATGATCGAGGCCAGCCGCGCCAGCCGGCACAACGCGCGACACATAGCGGTCCGGCACAAAGACACCATCCAAAATCGTGTCCTCGCTCCGCGTGGCGCGCATGCCGAGCACATCCCACGTCTCTTCAATGCGATAGCCCTCGGAGCTACGCGGCACGAACGCATGCACGATCTTCGGTGCGTTGGGATCGCTTGTATCCATGCCGTGAAGGCCGAGATAGGTCCATACAGGCGCGAGACTTCCGAAGGACTTTCGTCCTGTGAATCTATATCCACCGGCGACGCGTTCCGCCTTAGTGGTAGAGAGGAGTACCGGGATGTCGTTGCCGCTTTCAGCGTGTCCTGCGGCGAATATGGCGCCTTCGCTAGCTTCCTCGAGAAGCCACTGGAGCGATGCGTCACCCGAGCGCCACAGGTCTGCAGCAATGCCCGTCCAGTAAAGATGCATATTGACCGCAAGGGCGGTCGGCGCTGCGTGGTAACCCAGGCGCCGCTGCTCACGTACCACTTGGGCGAGTGATAGGCCCTGACCGCCCAGCTCTTTGGGAACAGCAATCCGCAGGTAGCCCGCTTCGCGCAGCTCTACTAAATCCTCGGTGAAGAAGCGGTGCTCGTGATCGTAGCCGGGGGCGCGCGCCGCGCAGCGCGCCAGTAACTGGTCTGAAAGGCAGGGTATTTGTGGTTTTGACCGCTGAAATACCGGGGACGCTGTGGTTATGCTCATCCGAATCGCTCCTGTTCCGTGTCTAGGAAGAAGAAGCCGGAAATGGCGGGAAACTGGCTCACGCTCGGGTTGGCGCGGCGGCAAACCCTCTGGGCGCCGACGAGCGTGCAATGCATATGATCAGATAGCCGCGAAAGCGACCACAAGTTTTCGCGCTCCTTGGTCCTTGAAATTCGTCTATCCATGAGGCAGGTCAATGTTCGATAGCAACCGTATCAGTCGCCGCACCTTCTCTGTACTGGCAGCTTCGCTCGGTCTTATCGGGTCCGGAGAGGCAGGCGCAGGCGATGAAACGGCGGCTCCATTCGATGTGGCCCTGGAGAGCAACGTCCGTGTCGGAATGCGCGACGGCGTGCGGCTGGCGACGGATGTCTATCGGCCCGCGCGGGGCGGCAAAGCGGTGGCGGCGCGATTCCCGGTCATCCTGGAGCGAACGCCTTACGGTCGGAATATCACCAGCTTTCGTGACATCACTGCCGCGGATCCCAAACCGAAAACGCGCCTCGAAGTGGCTGCGTACTACGTTCGGCACGGGTATGTGGTGATTTTCCAGGATTGCCGCGGACGCCACGAATCGGAAGGCCAGTTCATCAAGTATCTGAACGAGGGAGCGGATGGGTTCGACACTTGCCGTTGGATTGTTGCGCAGCGGTGGAGTAACGGCCGTATCGGCACGATAGGTCTTTCGTACGCTGCTCACACCCAGGTTGCGCTCGCGTGTCTGAATCCCCCAGGTCTGAAGGCGATGTATGTCGATTGCGGCGGCTTTTCCAACGCCTATCAAGGGGGGATCCGCCAGGGCGGTGCGTTTGAGCTGAAGCAGGTCACCTGGGCCTATAACCTGGGCCTCGAAAGCCCTGAAGTGCAGCGTGATCCGCGGCGCCTGGCGGCATTGAAGGCGGTGGACTTGAAGGCCTGGTTCGCGAGCATGCCGTGGAAGCGCGGGCATACGCCCATCAGCCTGCTCCCGGATTACGAGGACTACGTCTACGACCAGTGGGAGCACGGAAACTTTGACGGGTTCTGGAAACAACTCGGCATCTACGCCGCGGGTTTTTATCCCCAGTTCGCTGACGCCGCAATGGTCCACCTGTCAGGTTGGTACGATCCCTACGCCCGCACGGCCACTGACAACTATGTGGGTCTCTCGAAGCGGAAGCGCGGACCGGTGAAGCTGATCATGGGGCCATGGACGCATGGTGGCCGGTCGACTCCATACGCCGGTGACATTGCGTTCGGGCAGGCGGCGACGCTGGATGCCGATACGGGGGCCGACTACTTCGCTACACGGCTCAAATGGTTCGACCAACACTTGAAGGGTGCCGGTACCGCAGCCGCGCACGAACCGCCTGTGCGGTTGTTTGTCATGGGCGGGGGCAGCGGCCGCAAGACGCCTGAGGGCAGACTCGATCATGGTGGCCACTGGCGGAGCGAGGCCGACTGGCCGATACCGGATGCCCAACTCACGCCTTACTTCCTGACCGCGAATGGCGGACTTACGGTCGCCCGGCCCCCTGTGGGCGCGGAGGCGCTCACATACGATTTCGACCCTCGGCATCCAGTTCCCACGATGGGCGGTACAGTGACTTCCGGCGAGCCTCTCATGCGAGGCGGTGGCTACGATCAGCGTGAGGGCCCGGATTTCTATGGCTCGCGCCAGCCCTATCTTCCGGTTGCGGCGCGGCCCGATGTGCTTGTATTCGAAACAGAGCCTCTGGCCGATGAGCTCGAAGTGACCGGAGCCATCGAAGCGAATCTTTGGATCAGCTCCGATGCTCCGGACACGGACTTCACTATCAAGCTGATCGATGTCTATCCACCAAGCGAGGACTACCCGGAGGGCTTCGCTTTGAACCTCACGGATGGGATCTTGCGCTGCCGTTACCGTGACTCGTGGGAGAGCCCAACTCCGCTGACCTCAGGTCAGGTCTATGCTGTGAAGGTAGAGGCGTTCGCCACGTCCAACTTGTTCAAGCGGGGCCACCGTATCCGCCTGGATGTCTCATCGAGCAATTTCCCGCATTTCGATGTCAACCCAAATACGGGTGCCGCGGAGGGGAAGGGCCTCACGCGGCGAGCAGCAAGAAACACGGTGTTCGTGGATGCGAATCGCCCTTCCCACGTGGTGTTGCCGCTCATCCCGAAGCGTGCGTGAGCCAGGGTACTGCGAAGTCAAGGGTCACGGCAGGGGGTACGGAAGATTCTGCAACTTTAGACGAACTACGGTGTTCTTAAGGGCGTCCTGAGGGAAGGAGTGATCGTATGTCGCGGATTATTGCAGTAAACAGGCAAGTGCTTGCCGCAACCCTGCTGGGCCTGGTGCTCGTGATCGGCTCGAACGGTGCCGAGGCGAAAGGTTGCATCAAGGGTGCCGTTGTAGGCGGCGTAGCAGGGCACGTGGCTGGCCATCATGGCGTCATTGGCGCGGCGGCCGGTTGCGCTGTCGGGCACCATCTCGCAAAAAAGAAGCAACAGCAGCAGCAACAACAGCAGCAGTCGCCGCCGCCGCCGCCGCAGCAGCAGCAGCAGCAGCAGCCAAAGCCTGGGGAGCAACAGACTTAGCTGAATGACCGGTAGGCTCGGCTAGAATGGATTAGCGCTTCCGCCAGCCGGGGCGCAAGGCGGTAGCTTGGTCGATCGATTTCGCGCCATCACGTTCCGGACGTTAAGAAAAACTGAAGCAAGGCGCAGCACTTCGAAATCCAGGGGCCCCGGACGTCGGTACTCTTTGCCTATCCACAGTTAGTAGATAGGAAATATCAAAGGAGTTGTCCCATGTCCGAGTCTCATAAAATCATCGTTCGTATGGTTGCGCTGCTCGCGCTGCCGGCGCTGTTCATCGCGGAATCAGCCGTCGCGGGTGTCCCCTCCGTGGAAGCGCCCTCGGTAAGAGTGCAATATCACGATCTGAATCTGAACGATCCGAAGGCTATCGCCAGTTTGTACCAACGTATCAGCAACGCCGCGGACGAGGCCTGCAAGCCGGCGGAAGGTCCTCAGCTCGTGAACCGAGTGTTCTGGAAGGCCTGGAATGAGTGTTTTACGCAGGCGATTGCCAATGCTGTGCAGACCGTGCACAACGACAGGCTGAGCGAATATCACTGGGAGCGCATCCGCCGCTCGAAACACCCCTGGGTCGGGGCGCCGGCGGTTGCGGCGATGCGGTAACCGACCATCACGAAAGGCATGAGGAGGGTACCGTTGCCTGCAAAAGCAAAATCGCCGAAGCGGCAACGGTCGCGACGTAGGCCGACCGCGCCTCGGGACGCATTTCGAAGACTGCCACTAGGCAGTCTTCGTGTATTTGTCGCCGTTGCTGATCACTTGCACTTTACGCGCGCCGCCGCGGCGCTGGGCGTTACAGTGAGCGCCGCGAGCATGCAGGTGCAGGCACTGGAGCAATACCTCGGCGTGTCTCTGTTTCGGCGGCAAGGACGGCTCATTGAGCTGTCTGAGCACGGTGTGCAATTGTTGCCGAAGATCAGGGACGGATTGGATGCGCTGCAGACTGCAATCGACAACACACGTGCGGTTCAGGGCCACGGACCACTGCGCATCAGTATGTTGGGTTCATTTCTGACTCAATGGCTCATGCCCCGTCTGGCTCAGTTCGAAGCGCTGCATCCGGGCATTGATCTGCGCATCGAAAACTCGACCTCACTGGTCGATTTTCAGCGATCCGAGGTGCATGCCGCGATTCGCATGGGCGCTGGCACCTGGCCAGGTCTGTACACCGACAAACTCATGGACGAATGGTTGGTACCGGTATGCCAGCCGGCTTTGCTGGCAAAACTCGGGCCCGTGAGCGATCACGCCGACCTCAAACGCTATCGTTTGATACACAGTTCCGCCGAACCGTGGAGCATCTGGTTACTCGGTGGGCCGCACGATGATGTGACTTCGCGCATCAGCGTTGAGGATTCCGCGGCCATCGTACGCGCTGCAGAGGCCGGCGGTGGGCTAGCCCTGGTGCGATGGAGTCTCGCCGCCGACGAAGTTCGCAGCGGGAGACTCGCGGTGGCAAGCAAGAAATTCATACCGCATAGGCTTACATAC
>JAQGOF010000149.1 GCA_028293745.1 Gammaproteobacteria bacterium
GAAGCGCCAATGTCTCGACGCTCCGGCCGAAGTTGCGTTGCCCCATGCACTTGTGGTGCGAGACGATCGTGGCGACACCGGCTTCTCGTCCTATCAGCAGCGCCTCCTCGAGGCTTTCCATCACACGATCGGCTTCGTCCCGGATGTGGCTCGTGTAGATGCCGCCATGTTCGCGGAGTGCTGCGGCGATCTCGACGACTTCACTAGTCGCGGCGGCGCGCGCCGGCGGATAGTAGAGCCCCGTGGATAGCCCGAGCGACCCCTGTTGGAGGGAATCGGACAGCAGCTGCTTCATTTGCTTTGTTTCGTCCGGCGTCGCGGACCGACTCAAATCGTCTCCCATCACTTGCATCCGCAGGGTGCAGTGCCCGGTGAGAAAGCCGGCGTTGACCGCAGGCGCTGCCTGGCGCACCTTCGCGACGTATTCGGCGAAGGTCGAAGCTGTGCAGTGGTCGGACTTGAACACCAGCCGAAGCAGTCCGGGTGGGGCACTCTGTCGATCGTATGGCGCACCGCTGATCCCGCAGTTACCGCCGATGACTGTCGTGACGCCCTGGGTAACCTTGGCGGTCATTTGTGGGCGGACGATCAGCGCCGCGTCATCATGTGTGTGCACGTCGATGAATCCCGGGCTTACGACGAGGCCGCGAACGTCGATGTCCAGGACCGCGGATTCTCCGTGGAGGCTGCCGATTCTCGTGATGCGATCGCCGGCGATGGCGACATCGGCGGCGAAGGCAGGTCCGCCGGTGCCATCCACGACCAGGCCGTTACGTAATGCGACATCGAAGAAAGGGCGGGTCATCGAGGTGTTGGTCGGAAGCGCGGGTGTGGAGGAAGAGGTTACGGTACACATGCCCTGGCGGGAGCGACACGATGAACAAATGCTCTACAGATCCACACGACGGCGGTGCACGTCCTTCCGGTTGAACACACTTGGCAAGAGCTCGGTGCCAAGCCCGGCACCCTCCATCGGCCGGATGAATCCGTTGACAACGTCTGGGACAACCGTCACGAGTTCCCGGTAGTACCCGGTATAGAACGCTCGGACGCTCTCCTGGATGAGCGTGTTCGGCTGGCTGAATGCCATGTGTATCGCCGCCGCATAGCTGATGGGACCGATGCAGTCGTGCGCGGCGAACGGCCGGTGATAGGTGGCCGCCATGCTGGCGATCTTCCGGCCCTCGGTGAGTCCGCCTGCCCACGACAGATCCACCATGACGACACTCATGGCATCGCGGTCGAGAAAATCCTTGAACGGCCAGCGGCTGCCGAGCGTCTCGCTCGCACACACCCACACGTTGGTGGATCGCGCGTACTCGGCGAGCGCCTGAGGGGAGTTCATGATGATGGGGTCCTCGAACCACATCGGCTTGAAGGCCTCGACTTCGAGGGCGATCTTTCGCGCCGTCGGTAGATTCCAGAGGCTGTGGAACTCGACCATGATCTCGATCCGATCACCTACGGCCTTGCGGATCTTCTCGAATGGCTCGAGGCACGTTTTGAGTTGCGCGCTTGTGATGTAGCGACCCCCGGTCTCCCGCGCCGCGACGTCGAACGGCCAGATCTTCATTGCGGTGATGCCGTTCTCGAGCAGACTCTCGGCGAGCGCGTCCGCCCGGTGCATGAATGCGTCGAGGTCCTCATACGGCCCACCCGTGTCGCTCGTTTTCCAGTTCGCGAGTGCCCGAAAGTCTCCGGATCGCACGTACCTGTATCCCGCACAGGTGTTGTAGACGGGAAGGCGGTCGAAACAGGTGCCGCCAAGCATCTGGTGCACGGGTTGTCCGCAGTATTTTCCGAAGAGGTCCCAGAGGGCGATGTCGATCGCGGAGGCTGCCCGATACTCGACCCCTGTCGAGGACTGGGCGATCGGAAGCGTCGTCATGACCGCGTTGAGGTGTTCGATGCGCAGCGGATCGGCTGCGAGCAGGCGCGGCGCCAGCGTTTCATGGATGTGCGCTTCAACGGCGCGGGCACCGTAGAATGTCTCGCCGATCCCCACGTGGCCGGCGTCGGTGTGAATCTGGACCCAAAGCAGGTTCGGGAACTCGTCGAGCAGGATCGTCTCGAGCGCGGTGATCTTCACCCTGAGCCGCCTTTTGAAGTCATGAACTTTGTGCGCCGTCGCCTTGAATGGCGTTCATCGTTCAGCAAAGCATGGAACGTCCGTCCCATTATTGGCAGCCCGTCGCAGTGTGTCAACGACGTGGGACCGCTGCCGGGCGAAGTTGCGCCGGCTGCGAGAACAGCCCGTTGGTTTGCGCAAAGCCTCGAGTTACTAGTGCAGCGACATCGCTCGTGGCGAAGCGGCGTCCGCATTCCTGCCACTATGTTGCGAGGGCGACCGGCGCAGGATAGCATCACAGACGTGGAACCACTGTCCCGTATTGTGGGATCCTTATGAAGGGCGTCTGCGATGTCACGACGGGCTTTCGATCGGGGTCGCGGCGTTTGCCTCTTACGTGAGACGGTGGATCCGGAGCGTGTGGCAGCAAGGAGCGCAATGACCGTCGTCATCGCCCCGCTCCGCGCACAGTGTTGGAAGGGGTCGGTTTCATGAAGACAAACGGCGCGGCCAGTTCAAGGTCTTTAGCTGAAGGCACGGACTGCGAATACGTAGTCGTCGGCGGGGGGACCGCTGGGTGCGTGGCCGCGTGGAGGCTGCTAACCGAAACCGATGCGCGAGTAATTCTGCTAGAGAGCGGGAGCGACTATACCAGCCCGTACCTCAAGCTCAGTCCCGGCTACTCGAGGTTGGTTCCGAAGGGGATTCACTGCACGCTTCACCAGACAGTCCCACAGATGCACGCCGGCAATCGAGTATTGGAAATCGCTACCGGCCGTGTAGTCGGTGGGGGTAGCAGCGTCAATGCCCAGGTCTACATGCGAGGCTACCGCGCCGACTATGACCAATGGGGATTGTCGGCCGGCAGCAGCCTCTGGAACTGGTCAACCCTGTTGCCTCATTTCCGCAGGCTCGAGGGTAACCAAAAGTTCGATGGCGAATTTCATGGCAGTGCAGGCCCCCTGACGGTCGCCGATCCCGGGTTCTTCTGCGAGTACAGCCATCTGTTCGTCAAGGCAGCCCAATCGCTTGGTCTGCCATTCACCGCCGACTTCAACGTAGGCGCCCCTGTTGGGACCGGCTTCCTGCAGTTCACTGCCCGAGGCGGTCTACGTTGCAGTGCGGCACAGGCATTCCTGGGAAAGGTCCGGTCGAATCCCCGACTTCGCGTCGTCACGCGAGCGCAGGTGAACCGCGTCGTGTTCGAGAACCAGCGGGCCGTCGGCATCGAATACGTACAGGGTGGGCGGCGGCACGTGCTGAGGTGCGGCGGGGAAGTCTTGCTGGCGGCGGGAGCGCTGGCATCGCCGAAACTGCTGATGCTGTCGGGTATTGGCCCCGCCGCACAGCTACGACGGTTCGACATCCCAGTGCTCGCCGATCTGCCGGGCGTGGGACAGAATCTTCACGATCACGCCGGCTCGCCGCTCGTGCTCGCAGGAAATACGCGGGGCTACGGATACTTCCGTCAGGATCGTGGGTGGAGGTTGATCTGGAACCTCCTGGAGTACGCGCTCTTCCGCAGGGGCCGACTGACCACGGTTGGAGGCGAGGCGACGTCCTTCCATACCACCCGCGAGTCGTCGACTCCGACGGTGCAAATCTATTGTGTCCCGATGATCGCCTACGCCAACACCGGTGCCGACGCGGTACCCGCAGTTGATGGCATTAAACTTCACGTCACCCTGCTGCGGCCACATTCACGCGGATCGTTGTCGCTTCGATCCGCGGACCCCGCAGACCTGCCACTGGTCGATCCCAATTACCTGGCCGATGGCCGGGATCTGCAGAACCTGATCGAGGGCATGAGGATCGCACGGGAAATTGCGGCGACGGCGCCATTGCGTCAGGAGCTGACGGGCGAATTGCAGCCTGGCGCTGCCGTCTCTGACGACCGCGCCATTGCCGACTACATCCGCTCGACCGTGCGCACCGACTGGCATCCAGTCGGGACCTGCAGGATGGGCCGCAACGATGACCCCATGACGGTCGTGAGCGAAACACTTGCGGTTCGTGGCGTCGAGGGCCTCAGGGTCATCGACGCGTCCATCATGCCAAACATCGTCAGCGCGAACACGAACGCTCCGACCATGGCACTCGCCGATCGAGGGTTGTCGCTGATGCTCTCCGGCGGAGCCGCGACGCGCTGAAAGCGTCGCGAATCACTTTCGGCCGGACCCGGTACCGGGGTGTATCGCCAGCGCTGAAGTCCGGCGCGCGGCAGCGGATGCTATGTCATCCCACACCGTGGGACATAAATCCCTGCCATTGGAATCGGCTTCGGACACGCGATAGAATCCAATCTGCCGGTCGTTGGCCGACCTTGAAGCGCCGCGCGTCGCGCTTTCAGTCGGATACGCCGAACCGTAGGAAAGAAGCGCATGAGCTCTCCAATTGACCCACCCAGTTCAAAGACCGGTGGATGGGCGCCGGACCTGCCGCTAACCGTTCCGGCCCCGCTGCTGTGGCCGCTGCGGCCGATGGCGCTTCTCAAGTATCTCTTCGGGTTTCCGGGACTTTTCTTCCCGTGGCTTGCCATTTATGCGGGGATCGCGGTGGGCCTCTGGCAAGTTCTTCAGGCGACGGGATCCGACCTGACTCACCTGTCCGTCGGCTGGATCGCGCTGCTCCTCGCGTGCAACGAAGTGATCGCCCTCGGTTTCTACGGCGCGTGGCACTACGTGCTCTATGGACGCCGGTTCCAAGTGCTCCAGTTCAAGTACAACTCGAGCTGGCCGAAAGAACAGAGCAATCTGTTCTTGTTCGGCAAACCACTGGCTAGCAACATCTTCTGGAGCCTCGCATCGGGCGTCCCGATTTGGACGGCCTACCTCGTCCTCACGCTCTGGGCACAAGCGACGGGAGTCATTCGGGTGACGAGCTGGTCCCAGTCGCCCGTGTACTGCTCGCTATTGCTGTTCGGCCTGGTCTTCTGGCACGCCGTGCACTTCTACATGACGCATCGGCTCCTCCACTGGCAGCGGCTCTACGATGCTGTTCACTACCTGCATCACGCGAATGTGAATCCCAGTCCATGGACCGGCCTTGCGATGCATCCGGTCGAGCACCTATTCTATTTTTCCGGCGTTTTGCTGCTGTGGATGGTCCCGGCCACACCCATACACGTCCTTTACTTCGTTACCGTAGTTGGTCTCGCGCCGGCGGAAGGGCATTGCGGTTTTGGAAAAGTCGTCGTCGGCGGCCGCAACTTCACCACCGACAACTACTATCACTACCTGCACCACAAGTTCTTCAGGGTGAACTTCGGCGACTCCTTGCTGATTCCCCTGGACAGGCTGTTCGGTACCTTCCACGACGGCATTCGCAGAGTTCCCGCAAAGAAGGATAGCGGCTGACGGTCGTAAAGATTGCCGCCAGCCAGCGTGACTGCGCCGTTGCCGCAGGCACGGGTGATCGAGCGCAATCGTCATTGAGAACTTCGGCGCAGGCCATCTGCCTCGCACAGAGATCAAGGTGAGAATCGGGTCAGTGTTTATTTCAAAAACAGAATGAGGGGGCCACGGTGAGCAAAGCAGTCGCGAATGGTGTGTCACGAAACGGACTCGATCTGTCCGGCAAGCATGCCTTGGTCACCGG
>JAQGOF010000152.1 GCA_028293745.1 Gammaproteobacteria bacterium
CCGGAGCGTGCCCGACTTGCGATGGCCTCGGTACGAAGGAATTCTTCGATCCCAACCGCGTCGTCGTGAATCCCGACCTGTCGCTCGCGAGCGGCGCCGTGCGCGGCTGGGATCGCCGCAATGCGCACTACTTCCAGCTGATCCAGTCGCTCGCGCGGCACTACACGTTTGATATCGAAACACCCTGGACCGAGCTGCCGGCGCAGGTGCACGCCGTGCTGTTGTATGGCAGCGGCGAGGAGCCCATCGAATTCCGCTACACCGAAGGCAAGGGGAAGACTTCGCGCAAGCGCCATCCGTTCGAGGGCATCCTGCCCAACCTCGAGCGGCGGTATCGCGAGACGGAATCGCTGACGGTACGCGAGGAACTGGCGAAGTACCTCGGCATGCGCCCCTGTCCGGACTGCGGCGGCACGCGGCTCAGCCGCGCTGCACGTTTCGTCTTTGTCGCCGAGCGCAGCCTGCCCGAAACGGCGCATATGACAGTGGGCTCAGCACTCGAGTTCTTCACTTCGCTGAATCTCGCCGGCTGGCGCGGCGAGGTTGCCTCCAAGATAGTCAAAGATGTGGCGCAGAGATTGCGCTTTCTCGTGGATGTGGGCCTCGACTACCTGACACTGGACCGCAGCGCGGAGACCTTGTCCGGTGGCGAAGCGCAGCGGATCCGGCTGGCGAGCCAGGTTGGATCGGGCCTGACCGGTGTCATGTACATTCTTGATGAGCCTTCGATCGGGCTGCACCAGCGTGACAACCAGCGCCTGTTGGGAACGCTCAAGCGGCTCCGTGACATCGGCAACACGGTGATCGTGGTCGAGCATGATGAGGAGGCCATTCTCGAGGCCGACTACGTCGTTGATCTCGGGCCCGGCGCCGGGGTGCATGGCGGCCACATCGTGGCGCAAGGCACGCCCCGCGAGATTCAGGCGAATCCCGCTTCGATTACCGGCCAATACCTCAGTGGCAAACGGCAGATTGCGCTGCCGCGGCTGCGAACACCGCGCTGCGCCGACAAACAGATCCGAATTGTCGGGGCGACTGGCAACAACCTGCGCAAAGTCACAGCAGAGATCCCTCTCGGTCTCTTTACCTGTGTCACCGGCGTGTCGGGCTCGGGCAAGTCCACTCTCATCATTGATACCTTGTTCGGCTACGCCGCATCCAAGTTGAATGGCAGCGTGCTGGAAGCATCGCCGTGCGAGCGCGTCGAGGGCCTGGAGCAGATCGATCGCGTGATTGATATCGATCAGAGCCCGATCGGACGCACACCGCGATCAAACCCAGCCACGTACACGGGACTGTTCGCCCCATTGCGCGAGATTTTCGCGGCAGTACCCGAAGCGCGCGCCCGCGGCTATGACGCCGGCAGATTCAGTTTCAACGTAAAGGGTGGCCGGTGCGAAGCGTGCCAGGGCGACGGCGTCATCAAGGTGGAAATGCACTTCCTCCCGGACGTGTATGTGCCATGCGATGTATGCAAAGGACAGCGCTACAACCGCGAGACCCTCGAGATCCGCTATCGCGGCAAGAACATTCACGAAGCGCTGGACATGACAGTGGAAGATGCGCTGCGCTTCTTCCAGAACATACCTGGGGTGGCTGGGAAGCTTCAGACGCTGACGGATGTTGGTTTGTCGTATGTGCGGCTCGGACAGAATGCGACTACGCTCTCAGGCGGCGAAGCGCAACGTGTGAAGCTCGCTCGCGAGCTGGCGAAGCGCGCGACAGGCCGGACCCTCTACATCCTCGATGAGCCGACGACGGGGCTGCATTTCCACGACGTCGCGCAGTTGCTCGAGGTGCTCCATCGCCTGCGTGACGAGGGCAACACGATCGTGGTGATCGAGCACAACCTTGACGTGATCAAGACGTCAGACTGGGTGATCGACCTCGGGCCGGAAGGGGGCAGCTCGGGTGGAGAGGTCGTAGGCAGTGGCACGCCCGAGCAGATCGCCGCGAATCCCCGTTCGCACACGGGCGAATACCTTCGGCCGCTGCTGGAGATCGGCGCCGCAAGGAAGTCTGGCAGCGCCACGGGTTGACCGGTCCGCTGCCATGATTAAGTCAAAGTCCATGGCCTGAAACGCCCGCGTGTGACACCTTCATTGCAAATGCGAACCGTTCTCATATACTGGGACCATGGACGCAGTCGCAGCGCCGGGCGGAATCGCGCTAGATCCCGGTTACATCAGCCTGAGTGCCCTATCACCGGGAAGCAAAGGGGTGATCGTCAGCGTGGGCGCAGCAGCTGGGAGCCTTACTCCCCTCACTCGCCGTTTGCTGGAACTGGGGTTCTGCAGTGGCGAGCACGTCGAAATCATTGCGGAAGCCCGACCTGGCCGTGATCCCTTCGTTGTCCGCGTCGGGAACACGACGCTGGCTCTCCGGCGTGTCGAAGCCGAAAAAATCTGGGTGGAGATTTCCCGTCCCGGGAAGCCCTTGTGAACGCCTCGGTAGTGCCGGTCCTGCACCCAAGCCAGCCGCCCAGCTTGTCTCTGATCGGGGTTCCAAACTGCGGCAAGACGGCCCTGTTCAATCGCCTCACCGGCAGCCGACAGAAGGTCGCGAACTACCCAGGCGTCACTGTCGAGCGCAAGGAGGGCCGATTTATCGCCCCCCGTACTGGGCGAACCTACCGCCTCATCGACCTGCCAGGGGCCTATAGCCTCGAACCCACGAGCCTGGACGAAGCGATCGCGCGCGACGTAGTGCTGGGCCGGCATGCTTCCGAGCCGCCGCCGGACCTCCTGGTGTGCGTCGTTGATGCCACGAACTTGCGGCTGAACCTGCGACTCGTCCTCGACCTGAAGCGGATCGGGCGACCGATGATCGTTGCGCTGAACATGAGCGACGTCGCCAAGCAGCGCGGGTATCGGATCGACCGGCCGGCGCTCGAGCGGGCTCTGGGCGTGCCGGTCATCGAGACAGTCGCGGTTCGGGCCGGCGGCGAGCGCGAGCTCGTCGAGGCCATCGACCGGCATGACTTCAGGGAGCGGGTTGGCGGTAGCGCGGCTCCCGTCTCGACGGGGTCGGCGGCCGAGATCGAAGCCACCCAATTCGAGGTGCGCCGGATCCTGGACGAGATCGGTTACCGCGTACCGGCACGGCTTGCGATGTTGTCGCGGCTGGACGCGATCGTGCTGCATCCGGTCACAGGCCCCGTGCTGCTGGCCACTGTCCTGTTCCTCATGTTCCAGGCGGTATTCAGCTGGGCACAGCTGCCCATGAACCTCATCCAGGCGGGCATGGCATCGCTCAGTGACTGGGTGGGAAACAACATG
>JAQGOF010000085.1 GCA_028293745.1 Gammaproteobacteria bacterium
CAATTCCGCACGTTGGGGTAGAATGCATGACACCCAACTTCCGAAATGTGGACCCGCATGACTCTGGCGCCTGGTACCGATCGCATCGAATCGGAGCGACTCATCCTCCGCAGAATCGCCGAGAACGATCTCGAGTTCTTCGCTCGTCTTCATGCCGATCCGGATGTAGCGCTCTATCTCGGCCTCGGACGGCCTCGCTCATCCGAGGAGACGCTTACGTGGCTTCGATCCACCCTGTGGACGTATGAGAACCTCGCGTTTGGGCAGCTGGCGGTGCTACGCAAGTCGGATGGCATGTTAATCGGACGGTGCGGGTTAAGCGATCTCGCCGTGAAAACCAGAGCCAGCGTGCGCGCAGTTCCCAGGGCGTGGTACGACCGTAGTCAGGCGCCGGCTGACGCCGAGCTCGCATTCGAGAGGGAGCTCGGATACACACTCGACCGCAGTTGCTGGGGCCACGGTTACGCCAGTGAAGCGGCGCGTCGCGTTTTCGACTATGCGTGTGACGTGCTGCGTCTATCCCGGGTCATTTCACTTATACATCCTGACAACATGCGCTCCTTGCGTGTTGCACGCCGATTCGGACTGCAGCACGAGGATACCGTAGAGGCGATGGGGCACCCGCGCGATCGATATGTGTGGCCCATTGCGTGCCGACTCGTCGAGCAGACCTGAACTGATGCGTCGTCGTGCTCGCTCGCTGCAACGACGTCGGCCGCAGACCTTGGTGTCGTTCCTTGCGCAAGTTGTGTTTCACGCTGTTACGGCGCCTTGCCGCTCTACAGTCTTGACCAGACGATCCACCTTCGCTGGATCCTCATAAATCATTCGCAGAAACACGCGAACGATAAAGTCCGGTTCGGAGCGCGCCTGCTCGAAGTCCCGCAGACGAGCCACACCGATATGGAAACGCGCGGCGAACTCGGGTTGGCTCAGGCCCAGTTTTTCTCGCGTGAGCCTGACCTCACGCCTCGCGCGCACCGACGAGAACGGATCCTCACACTTGGTTATAGGATTATCTGCAAATTAGATCGTGACCAGCGTGCTCCTGCGCCATACTGGCTGACGACTCATGGCGGCAAAGAGGCGTCCCGATGAGATCTCGCAGGCGAGATTCGCAGAAGACGGGTACCGTCGAGCGAGTGGTCCGTTCAAGTCGTTACCGAAACCTGGTGAATCCCTTCGAGCCGACCAGGATATTTTCGGACGACCAGGTCGAGAGCATCCATCTCGCTGCACTAGGGATGCTCGAACGGCAAGGTATGCGCGTGTTGTCCGCGCGTGGGCGCGCCGCACTGGCTGCGGCCGGCGCGACTGTCGACGAATCGACCCAGATGGTCCACCTCGACCGCGGCTTAGTGGCCAAAGCGTTGACGTCCGTTCCCGCTGAGGTCGAACTGATTGCGCGCAATCCAGCGCGTTCTTGCCGGGTCGGAGGGCGTCACGTCGTCTTTGCACCTGTTGCGGGCCCGCCGAGTGTCAGCGATCTGCAACGCGGCAAGCGCACCGGTACGATTGAGGATTTCCGTGACTTTGTACGCCTAGCGCAGACCTTCGACGTCATTCACGTACTAGGGCAGATGGTAGAGCCTCAAGACGTCCCCATGTCGGAGCGGCACCTCGAGACGACACTCGCGCAGCTCACGCTCGGAGACAAAGTGCCGTATTTCTATTGTCGGGGCACAGCGCAGCTCTCCGACTGCTTTGCGATGGCCCGAATCGCTCACGGCATTGACGAAGGGACATTTCGCAGCCGACCGCTCTGCTACACCATCTGCAACACGAATTCGCCTCTGCAGCTGGATGTGCCGATGACTGACGGCATCATCGATTTCGCGGCAAATGGTCAGCTGGTGATCGTCACTCCGTTTACGCTGGCCGGCGCAATGGCCCCCATTACGATCGCCGGCGCCTTGACGCTGGCGCACGCCGAAGCCCTGTTTGGGATCACACTGACCCAGGTCGTACAACCAGGCGCACCAGTCATGTACGGCAGTTTCACTTCAAACGTCGACATGAAGTCAGGATCCCCGGCATTCGGAACACCGGAGTATACAAAGGCGGCCTTCGGCGCCGGCCAACTTGCCAGACACATTCGTGTGCCTTGGCGCTGCTCGAGTGCGACGGCAGGCAACGCTCCCGATGCGCAAGCTGCCTACGAGTCCCAAATGAGCCTTTGGGGTGCCTTGTTAGGTGGTTGCAACTTTGTCCTGCACGCCGCAGGCTGGCTCGAAGGCGGCCTGACTGCATCGTTCGAGAAGTTCATCCTCGACATCGAAATGTTGCAGATGTTCGCGGAGATTTTTCAACCGGTGCTCACATCACCGGATGAGCTTGCAATCGAGGCAGTCGCGGAGGCTGGAATCGGCGGCCATTTCTTCGCAACAGCTCATACGATGCAACGCTACCGGGATGCTTTCTATACTCCGCTCGTATCGGACTGGCGCAACTTCGGTGCATGGTCGGACGATGGCGCCAAGACCGCGACAGAGCGCGCCACTTCCGTTTGGCGCGGCACTCTCGCTTCCTTTCAGCCGCCCGCCCTGGATGCGGGAATCCATGAGGCGCTCACGGAATTCGTTGCACGGCGCCGCAGCGAGGGTGGTGCCCTTCCCGTGTCCTGAATAGCGGAAGACGACCGCAGCGAGTTTCGAACTCGCCCTGTTCAAAACTGGGCCCGGTAGGATTCGAACCTACGACCAAGGGATTCACTGATCCCCGGCGTTTCCGCCAGGAGTGGACTATCTCTTCACCCGCGCCAGACCCATGCGATGTGCATGAACCCAAGCGTGTGGGTGCGGGATGCTCATGCCTGTCATTAAGGGCACTCGAGCCCCCAGGTAGTCTCTGCACCTTCCGCCGGTGTACCGGCGGCTCGGCTCAGGATTGCCATGAGCGCATTGCGCTCGAAGGTTTCCCTGAATTCATCCCGTCCACTTCGCACGTTTCCGCGCGAAGGCACCTTTTATAGATGAGTCCCCTGCACTAACCGCTGTGCTACAGGCCCAACCGGGGCGAATTGTACCAAGCAGCACAGCGCGGTGGGCCGGAACCGATACCCGCCCAGGACTCGCTAGACCAACGGGCGCCGCGGGTAGGCAACGGGCGGGCAGGGCTCGCTACGGCAAGCGGCCGGAGCCGGCGAGTTCGTCCGGTTACGCATGCGCGCCAGATCGGGGGCTGGCGGTGCAACGGAGCGCCGATCCATCGAGCAGATCATGGGCGTCCTCGTGAAGGCCTCTTCCAGACCCCCCTGAAACCACGCAATCCCGGGGGCACGGTTATGACCGATCGCGACGGAAACCGCCTTTGGGCCGGGTATGGGTTCGGGCTCTTTGCGCTTGCAGCCCTGCGTGGCGGCCAATGCCACCAGTCCCAGGGTCACGACCCATAGCGTTCTCATGGGCAAGCTCTCCTCAAGGTAGTCTTCCCCTGCCTACTGTCGCCCCGGTTGTCCATTCGGGGCTAGCCCTTAAGACGCATGCGTCGCCGCCAGTTGCGCCCGGTACGGGCTTACGTCGGGCCAGGGGACCCTCGCGGGCAACCCGTGAGCGTCTCACCCCTTGCCAATCGATAATGCAACGTTAGCATGGCCCTTCGCACAAAAGGGAGCACAAGATGAAACTGTACTACACCACCGGCGCCTGCTCGATGGCCTCAAACATCGCCCTACGCGAGGCCGGCATCCCGTTTGAGATGTCCAAGGTGGACAAGCGCACGAAGCGTGTAGACGGGGTCGAGTTCGTCACGATCAATCCCAAGGGGTATGTTCCCACGCTTCGACTCGATGATGGTCAGGTGTTGACTGAGAACGTGGCCGTGCTGCAGTACATCGCGGACCTGAATCCCGCAGCAAAACTCGCGCCCCCTGCCGGAACCATGGAGCGATATCGGCTGCTGGAATGGCTGAGCTTCATCAACTCCGAGGTGCACAAGGCCTTCAGTCCCCTGTTTTCCTCGGAAGCAACCGAGGAAACAAAAACCTACGCACGTAACTACCTGGCCAAGCGTCTCGCGTATCTCGAAGGCGCGTTGGGAGACAACAAGTACGTGATGGGCGATCAGTTTACAGTTGCGGATGCCTATCTGTTTACAGTTCTCGGTTGGGGCGCCCATGTCGGGGTTGATATCGGGCCCAAACTCAAGAGCTACGTAGATCGCGTCCGGGCACGGCCGCAAGTCATCGAGGCGATGACCGCCGAAGGGTTGATCAAGAAATAGCCGTTGGGCAGCCGAAGACGCGGGCGCGACTCTTGCGTCAAGGCTATTCCTTGCGGATGCCCCCGGAGGGTGTCGTGGCCAACCGGAAACTCTCTAAATACCGCGCCAAGCGCGACTTCAAGAAAACTGCCGAGCCCAGCGGCGCGCGCCCGGTAGCCCCTGCCAAAGGTCTGCGCTTTGTCATTCAGAAGCATGCCGCACGTCGGTTGCACTACGACCTTAGACTTGAGCTCGGTGGAGTATTCAAGTCATGGGCCGTGACCCGCGGTCCCTCCGTGGATCCCGCCGACAAGCGGCTCGCCGTTGAGGTCGAAGATCATCCGCTTGATTACGGTGATTTCGAAGGCACGATTCCCAAAGGCGAGTACGGTGGCGGCACGGTGCAGCTCTGGGACCGCGGCTACTGGTTTCCGGAAAGCGACCAGCCTCCCGAGCAGGCCCTGAAATCAGGCGAGCTCAAATTCAGACTGGAAGGTGAGCGTCTGCACGGCAGCTGGGTTCTCGTACGGATGAAAAATGACCGTTACGGGGGCAGCGGCAAACGAACGAACTGGCTTCTCATCAAACATCGTGACGAGTACGCCCGCGAGGGTGACCACGATCAGATCCTGGCCGAGGATCGCTCGGTAGCCTCCGGGCGACCGATGGCACAGATCGAGGCCGGCAAGGGACGCGCGCCCAAACCGTTCATGTTGGCGAAGAAGGGGGCCCCGGCTGCGAAGGCCAACGCAGTCTGGCATTCCAACAGAAATGAGAATTCCGCTGAACCCGCGCCGGATTCCGACACGACCGCGTCCGATGACAGTGCGCAAAAGGCCGTAGGTAAACGTACGCGCGGCCGGCTCCCCCAATTCATCCCCCCACAACTGGCCAAGCTGGTAGACCGGCCTCCCGATGGTGACGGGTGGGGCCACGAGATCAAACTCGACGGCTATCGCCTCCAACTTCGAGTTGAAGAGGCAGAGGTGTCACTGAAGACCCGCAAAGGCCTCGACTGGACACACAAATTCCCGGAAATCGCAAAGACTGCCGAGAGCCTGCCCGATTGCATCATCGACGGCGAAGTCTGCGCGGTGAACGCCCGTGGCGTTCCCGACTTCGCAGCCCTGCAAGCGGCCCTGGCCGACGACGACTCGAAAGATCTCGTCTTCTTTGTATTCGATATGTTGTTTGCAGAACAAGAGGATCTGCGCGGGCTGCCGCTGACAGCCCGTAAATCCAGGCTCAAAGCGCTGCTCGAATCGCAGCCGAAAACCGTCGGCGAGCGCATCCGGTATCTCGATCACTTCGTAACAGCCGGGGACGCCGTCCTGCGCTCCGCCTGTCGGATCGAAATGGAGGGCATTGTCTCCAAGCGCCTCGATGCGCCGTACTCTTCTGACCGGAGTGCCACCTGGCTCAAGTCCAAATGTCGCGCCGGGCACGTAGTCGTCATCGGCGGTTGGTCCTCCGACCAGGGCACGCTGCGGTCGCTAATTGTCGGCGTGTATCGCGGGAAGGAGCTCGTACCCGTCGGTCGCGTCGGGACAGGATTCGGACGCGGGAACGTTGGTCCGCTGATGAAGCGGCTCAAGTCACTGGAAACAAAGACGAGCCCGTTCCAAGGTAAAGTTGCAGTGCCCAGCGGACGCAACATCCACTGGGTCAACCCCGAGTTGGTTGCCGAAATCGAGTTTGCCGGATGGACCGAGGGAGGCAACGTACGCCAAGCCGCTTTCAAAGGCCTGCGGGATGACAAACCGGCCTCCGAAGTTCGGGCCGAGAAGCCGACACTCCCGCCGCTGGAAGAATCACCGGCGCAACAGGTTGCGGCAGACACATCCGTGCGAAAGGGCGCCACCGCTCGGGGCACCTCATCCAAGAGCCGCGGCAAGCAATCCGCGGCAGCCGGTGAAGCCGGGCCCGGAAGAACTGCCAGCAAGAAGTCCGCGCGCACCCAGTCCACTACCTCCGGCTCGCGATCAACCTCCGCACACTCGGCAAACGTCATGGGCGTCAGCATCTCGAAGCCCGACAAAGTACTATGGCCAGATGGCGGTGACGGCAAACCTGTGACCAAACAGGACCTCGCCGAATACTTTGCGGCCGTCGGCGGTTGGATGCTGCCACACCTCCAAGGCCGCCCGTGCTCCATCATTCGCGCTCCGGATGGCATTGGTGGCCAGCGGTTCTTCCAGCGCCACGCCATGCCAGGCATGTCCAGCCTGCTCGATCTCATCAAAGTCTCTGGCGACCACCAGCCGTACGTCGCAATCAACCGTGTTGAAGGTCTGATCGCCGTAGCACAAACAGCCGGCCTCGAGTTGCATCCAGGAGGCTGCGTGCCAGGCAAGCCGGATGTCCCCGGGCGATTGGTATTCGACCTCGATCCGGCGCCCAATGTCAGCTTCGACGCCGTGGTCAAGGCCGCTCTTGAAATGCGAGACCGGCTCGCCGCCGTCGGCCTCGTCAGTTTCTGCAAGACGACGGGCGGCAAGGGATTGCACGTCGTCACGCCACTTGCGCAGGAGAAGAATACCGAGCTCGACTGGCCCGTCGCGAAAGCGTTCGCGCGTGAGGTATGCCGTCAGATGGCGGAAGCCGCTCCCGACAAGTACCTGTTGAATATGTCGAAGAACGAGCGCAAGGGACGGATATTCCTCGACTACCTGCGCAACGATCGCCTTTCGACGGCCGTTGGGCCGCTGTCGCCGCGTGCCCGGGACGGTGCGCCGGTGTCCATGCCCGTTCACTGGTCGCAGGTGCGAAGCGGGCTTGATCCGCTGAAGTACACGATACGAACGGCGCCCAGTTTGCTTTCCAAGAACAAACCCTGGGAAGACTACGACGACGGCGCGCGGTCGCTGGTCAATGCGATTCAGAAGATTACCAACACCAGTCACGTGTCGCTCGAAGAAAATGTGGCAGAGGAAAAGCCGAAGCGCAGAGCTGCCCGTAAATCAGTCCGCGGCGCACGCAAGGGCGCTGAGAACGCGACCACCTCGCATCGAAACAGGCCCAGCCACTCGGCCAGAGTTGGCGGGCGAGCATAGAGACAGGGTTGAAGGCGGCAGTGAAGGTTAAACGCATCGTCGCCAATGTAGATACGCAGGACGTCGCAGCGGCCAGGCGTTTCTACCACGACATACTCGGACTCGACGTGTTGATGGACCATGGCTGGATCGCGACTTACAGCTCCCGCGCATGCCTTACGCCTTCTGTTCATGCGGCCATATCGCGAGGAATTCGCAATGCAGCCTCTGGGTTTCATCTGCGCCGCCTGCGGCGAGTTGTGAGGCGCGGAAGCCCGAGTAGATCTCGAGCACACGGACGTCGCGTTCGACAACACTGAAACGTACGCGCCATTCTTTGACGGAGAGTTGCATCCACCCATCGACGCGCCGGATCCGGCGATAGGGATGCGGCGTAGGACCGAGGGCGAGCGTGGAATGGATACGCTCGCGGATTGCGAGCCCCGTATGAGCCTCGATCCACACCGCCTGCTCCGCGGCCAGCGCCTCAAACTCCACGAGGTACGCGCGCACAGGATCGGAAGGTTGTGAAGGCGTGTCCGAGCGCGCAGCATCCTCCAACCAGCCTGTCCCGGCGCCGGGATGCGAATCGGTATATGCGACATAGGGCTTAAGATCGAGTACCGGCGTACCCTCGAGCATATCGGCGTCGCGGATGTGCAGAATCAGTCCGTCCACACGATCCAGCCGCACGACAGACATGCCGATCGGGTTCGGCCGATGCGGCGAGCGAGTCGCGAATACCCCCTTGCGGCCGGTTGTGCTTCGGGGCGGAAGGACCTTCGGCCGCCACCCCGGGTTCTGGTGAAACCAGAAGATCACCCAAATCAATTTCCAGTGCGCGAGGTCCTCGAGCGCGTGCTCGAAGTTGCGACCACGTAGCAGCTCGATTCGGGCAGGCATTCCGGCCGCGGCCCGCGGTTGCCGTGCGGCTTGCACCTTGGTCTCCAAGGGGCTGCGGACAAATCCGATTGGATCGAGTGTGAGGCGAGGAGGGAAGTCGGAGTCCCGACAGCCAGACCTCTCTTCAGCGCTCTTTTGCGCAAACCCGACCCGGCACTTCCGCATGTTCGCAATCCCAACCGTTTTCCGGTGGCCACCGGTGTCCCAGTGTATCGTGGAAGGAGCTAGGGGTGCTTCTGTACCCGTGTGACGCGGAGCTCCTGCCCCGCAGTGTTCAGGGCCGCGCCAGTGACCTTACCCTGCTCATCCGCCACGAAAAAGACAGACTCGCCCGTATCGTGCACGACAAAGTCAGTCTTGCTTTCAGCGTCGAGCTGGAGCGGCCGTCCCGATGGAGGTTGGAAAGTGAGATGCTCTGCCTGGTGGGCAACGCGGACAGGAACTCCGGGGGCGAGCTCGTACTCTCCAGCATACGCGTCCAGCAATTCTGCCGGTATGGTGAACCCATCCACCGGTGCGCGGCGCAACGCGCCGCTATGTCTCAAGCTGCTATCCCCCACATATACCCATCGATCATCCCGCCGCCAATGCTGATCGAACATGCCGGCAGCCACCCAGCCCCGCTCGGCACCCAAGGCAATGGATGTCAACGTCACCCGTCGCCCGTCAGTAATCGTCCAGTCCCAATACGAGGTTGGGAATCCGGCAGAGGGGTGCCATAGTGCTGGAATCCAGAAGTACAAGCCCTCAGAGGACGTTCCTGCGACAATCATGACGTAGCGGTTTGGCTGCAGCGGGTTGGGATAGATCATCTGCACAACGGAGTTGGTCGCAGCGTATTTGCGCCCGTCTATGGTGAATCCGTCTCGCGCCACCTTGAGAGGCAGATGCGGCGACAGTTGCCGAGTGATCCGGTTGTCGCTCGGCCCTCCGATGAGAAGCAACGAATAGCGCCGCTGTTCCTCATCCGTGATTTGATCGTCCCGGAACACACGCGCCGATACGTGCTGCCATTGCCTCCAGAGCCTCACGAATGCGTCAGCTTTCGCCTGGCAGCGTTGCTGCATTACGGGATCCCGCGAAGTAGTGCCAACAACTACCGCGAAAGGTGTGGTGATCAGGCGGGACAACCCGCCCTCCAATCCCGGCCGCTTATTCAATGGACCACTGGAGAATTCGGCAAGGGTGAGTTTCGCCTGACCTTGTAGCAGCGCCATGTCGCGCGGCACTCCATTCCACACCACTCGGACGGAGGTACCCGCGCCACTCGAAGCGGGCGGCGGCGACAGGATGATCTGCGCCACATTACGTGTGTCGAGGCGGATGAGACCCGGTTTTACGACCTCCGCGTCTACATCGATCATCCGAAATGGCTCCTGCCGGGCCTCTACCTGTACCCAATAAGCTCTGGCTGCCGCCAGATCTCCTGACCTCAGGCGAACCCGATTTGGCAGGGCAACACGTTGGTGTGCCAGCATCCAATCTGCGACTTCCTCCGCGTTGTTGAGGCTTTCATGCCCTCGACCAGGATGCTCCTCGAACCGCACGTCATATCCCCAGCGCTGCAACAAATGCACGGCGTGGCGAGAGAACTCCACGTTGATTGTCTGGTCACTATCACCGTGGCTGACGAAGACAGGTACATTCAACAACCCCTCCGCGCCTGAAAACGAGCTCTGCACTTCCTGCACAAAGAGCTCTGCGGGAGTGTTGTCCGGGCGCAATACATCCTGCTCTCCGATTCCGAGATATTGACTGTTTCCCCGTCCGTGCGTCTCGATATAGATGACGTCGTGATTCTCTGCTACAGAACTGTGACGCTCATCGACCGACCACCACCTGACATAGGGTGGATTGGCGGGATTGTAGCCGTGGAGGAATATGATGAGCGGCCAGGGGCGCGATGGCGCGTAATCCGGCGGCAGATAAGCGCGGCAAAATTGCGCGGAGCCGTCGACTTCATCCTCGTAAGCAAGGCGCACGAAACCGCCGGGGTGTAGCGGACCCGGCTCCCCGGCCCGCGCTTGCTCGATCTCTTCGTACTCGAGAAGTGGCGAGTGAATACTCAGCCACGCATCGTCTGGTGCGGCGCTCAGGTTTGTTCCGAGCCTGTCGCTAACCATGTCAGCAAGCATACGTACAGTCATGCCCGCAGCGTCCTGAGGGGCCTTGGGGGCTTGTTCCCGGAGCCGCCGCGCCGCAGTAATGGCGTCACCCTTGTACCAACGCAGATACGACGTAACACGGCGGCGGCCGGCGGATTGGGTCGTGACGCGCACTTCATATGCACCATCCCGCCAATCGCCTGTTTCAAAGCGTACCACCTCGCCTCGGGCTGCCTCCGAGCGCGCGACGATTCTTCCTCCAGCAGCCAAGACTTCCAGTTGAACGCTACCACCCGGTTCCGCATGCGAATGCGTCTTTACCGCCAGCTCGTTAGTCGCACCTTGGAGGATTGACGGCGCTATCTGTGTCGGTCGGGGCTTTGCGAACCCCGGCTCCAACACTCGCAGCGCAAACCGTGAAGGGCCGCTGATGCGTACGACCCTTAGAAGGACACGGTTCTCCCCCTTTGGGAGTCGAACAGGAATCTGATCCCCGTCGAATTCGAAGGCGCGGTCTGACAGTTGCTCGTGAACGAGCTTGCCGTTGACCCAAAGTTGGACCGCGTTATCGCTTCCCAATGACACAACTGCGTCCCCATCCTGCTCTCGGATGATCGTGGTACATGCGTATGCCACTTCCGGATCGGCGTGGCGACCCCTGGATACAGGGCGGTCAAACACCGCCAGCAGATCTGCTGTATCTTGATAGGCCGTGTACGCCGCCCATTTGGAGGTAACGCCTTCGGAAAGGGTTTGTGCAGCCCCTGGCGTTGGATGCAGCGCATTCGCATCGAGATGCGCCGAGGCGGCAACAGGGCCCAGCACGAGCCAATTCCGGACAAATCGCTCACTGCCCCGGGACCAGAGGTCCCGCAGCGGTCCGGCGCTCTGCGTCGCTGCACCAACATCGGGAAGGCCAAGGACAGCCAATAGGACGGCAATGCAGGTGGCTGAGAATGAGCCGCCGCGTCCATGCGATCTCAGTTTTAAATGCATGAGCGATCCCTCAACAGACCAGTCCAGCCAATAGACAATGGAGCGAGCGCGCCTGCCTGGCTCGAATGTTTCGACAACCGGAAGGGCGTATGCGATGGGCTGAGTGGTGGGCCGGCGCTGGTCGACCTGCGCCTTTCGATTGCCCTATTCAACGGGCGGATTCCCGAGGCTTCCGGTGCACTGGTCGACTACGACAAACGATTGGCGAGCGGCCAGCCAATAAACGCGCAGCGCAGGCAACATGGCCGGCCGCCACGTGAGCCCGCCGCCTCAACGTGTTAGACACGCGGACGCCGAGCTGACCGCAGCCCGGATCTCGCGCCTGCTACGTGCCACGCTGCCCGAGCGCCGCTTGGTACGCGGCCTCCAACTGCTCGGTAACAGATAGACCTCCGCGCTTTTTTCGAGAGACCGGTGCGTCGAGATGCCGCTCGCGCAACTCATTCATGAAGGCGTTCCACATCGCGGGACCGCCCCTAGCCAGCAGCTCAGCTCGAACGCGCAACTCCTCTGTGACCGCCAGGTACCTGACGCCCCACGCGCCCAATTGCGCGAGCACGGGCACCAACTCGATGCCCTGTTCCGTCAGGCTGTAGATCGCCTTTTGCTTGTGCGTCGGGTCATCAACCTTGGTAATGATCCCGCGCTCCGTGAGCATCCTCACGCGAGCCGCCAGGATGTTTGAGGAAATTCCCTCCTCCGATCCCGCCAGCAGTTCGCGGTAATGACGCCGATTGGCAAACATCATGTCGCGGATGATCAGCAGGCTCCACCGGTCGCCCAGGACCTCGAGCTTGAGGTTGATCGGACAACCCGATTTGAAATCATCGCGCATTAGCGCCGGTAACGGATTCGAGCCACGTGAGATGAGCGATTGTCTACTCGCCCGTGAGACCGGGTCGTGCGTCGCCTCACGGGACGCAAAGGTTCCTATCCAACCTATTTCAGGTTGTAACGACGATGCGCAGCGGCCGTTGACCGGTCAGGCGCGAATTCTTCGCAGCCCGCAGATAGTTTGAAAGGTTACGGAAAGGTACAGGATGCGCGGGCTCAGCCCAACACCAGCGGATAACCCGCTTCGCGCCAGGCTTTCATTCCACCATCAAGCGCGATAGCGCGTTGGAAGCCAATCTGGCGCAACGTCGCAGCCGCAAGTGTTGACACACGACCGAATTCGCACACCGTGAGAATGCGGATTGTGGGATCCGGGAGTTCCTCGTTGACCCGCAGTTCGAGCTGACCACGTGGTAAGAGACGCGCGCCTGCTACGTGACCCGCCGTATATGCATCCCGCTCCCGCACGTCGAGTACGATGAGGTCTGCATCGTGCGCGTCGATGCGGGCCTTGAGTTCGGTAAGCGACATGAACGGCACCACGGCCGCCGCTTCGGCCAGGAGTTGCGTGATCGTCTTACCGCCCGACAGATTCGTGCGCAACGCCTCAGTCAGATGCGTGGGCATCGACAGATTGAGATTGCGCATCATCTCCACGAATTCCGTGCGATCTCGCTTCTGCAGACGGGGGTTCTGCTCGAGTTCCTGTGCGATCGTGGAGTGGCTGCGGTTTTTGTATTCGTGCGCGGGATAGACTTCCAGCGCCGGATCGAGCTTGAGGACGCGGTTGAAGAGACTGTCGTGCAGCGCCTCTGGGTCACCCGTCGGCAAGTCCGTCCGCCCAGTGGCACCCATGAGGAGAGTGTCCCCCGTGAAGAGCCGGTTCTCCACAGCTAAGCACATTGAATCCCGCGTGTGACCGGGCGTATGCATCGTGTTGATCCGCAGTTTCCCGAGGACAATCGATTCCCCGTCACCCAAACGCATGTTGACGAAAGGAGCGGGGCTCGTCTGATGCATCACGATGGGCACATCGAGGCGGCGGGCGAGCTCGCGCGTAGCGGAGAAGTGATCCGCGTGCGTGTGCGTATCGATCACAGAATGGATGCGCAGACCGTGGCGCGCAGCAAGCGCCAGGTACCGATCGATCTGGCTCAACTCTGGATCGATCAACGCGGCCGCGCAACTCTCGCCGCAACCAATGAGATAAGACCGGCAACCACCCGAAGCAATCTGTTCGAACAGCATGGCGGCAGCGCTCTTGCAAGTGACCGGCGGATTCTACCTCCAGCGGCCCCGATTCCGCGAACGGCATCTGCAGCTTCCGCGCGAGCTCATGGCGCCGCGCGGTGGGCGTCCAGTCAGTTCGAGGCCAGGCGCACGTCCACACCCAACTGTGCGACATCCGCCCAGTGAGCATCGGTCATGAGCAAGCTCACCTGATCCCACCCCGCCACATGAAACGGAGCAACACTTCCCTGTTTGGAGTGATCAGCCAACACCATCGTGCGTGATGCTGCGGCCACCATGACGCGTTTGACCGCGGCATCATCTTCATCAGACGCTGTTATCCCCGCGCGAACGTCGAGGGCGCAAGCGCCAAGCACCGCCCAGTCCGCTCGACACAAGGTAAGCAGCTCGCGCGCCGCCGTGCCGCGCATCGCGCGCGCATCCGGCACCCACGTCCCACCGGTGAGCACGAGTTGAACCGCGGAATCGCGATCAAACAACAGCGCTATATCCAATGAATTGGTCACCACGGTCAGTGGTCGCGCCGTAAGCGCGCGCGCCAAGGCAAGCGTGGTAGATCCCGCATCCAGGATCACCGTACTTCCCGGCTCGATCAGCGCGGCGGCCGCTTTGCCGATGCCACCTTTCGCCTGTTCCAGCAGTGCCGAACGCGCCTCGAATCCCAAGCGAGCGCTATCGAGCATGACCGCGCCCCCATGCGTCTTTTGCAGCACACCTTGAGCATGCATCTGGTTCAGGTCACGGCGAACTGTGTGCTCAGACACGCCGAACATTTGAGCGAGCGCAAGCACTTCCATCCGCCCGCGCTGCCGGAGTATCTCCAGAAGCCGCGCGCGGCGCTCCTCGGCAAAGCGCGGCAGATCGGAATTTGAAGAGCTTCTGTCGGTCACTGATTCCCTCACACGTCATCCATCAGAGCTCGCGATGGGGCTTGCTGCTGCAACGCGCTTGCGCGAATGCTCCTTTATGCTCGATAATACTCCAATACGCTCGAATCTGCACGCACGCGCCAATGTGATGGCAATCTCGAAGTCCCAAGCACGCGCGGCCACCGCCGCCATCTTTTTCCTCAACGGGTTCGGTTTCGCCACCTGGGTGTCGCGCATCCCGGCCGTGCGACAAGCTTTGAATTTGACCGAAGGAGCCTTGGGTACGGCGCTATTGGCAATCGCTGTCGGTGCGCTCGTGGCATTTCCGCTCGCTGGTCGCGGCAGCGTCATCAGAGGCGCGCGTTCGGTGACGATCGCTACCGGCCTGGCCTACTGCGTGGTGCTGCCGGGCCCAACGTTCGCGGGTGGCTTCCTGATGTTGGCTCTCCTGCTGTTTCTTTTCGGCGCCGCCAATGGCGCGATGGATGTTGCAATGAATGCGTTGGCAGTGGAAGTGGAAACGTTCGTCGGCAAACCGATCATGTCGTCCTTCCATGGCATGTGGAGCATAGGTGGGTTGACGGGTGCCGGAGTCGGCGCACTGTTCGCAAAGCAGGATATTTCGCCGCAGCTGCATCTCCTCATCGTTGCATCGGTACTGACCGTCGCGCTACTTGTCGCGAGGCATTGGCTGCCGCCCAGTCAACCTCATGCCTCGCCCGAGTCCGTTGCGCACTTCGCCCTGCCGGAACGTGCAATGCTCGGATTGAGCGGAATCATTTTCTGCGCCTTCCTCATAGAAGGAGCCATGGCCGACTGGAGCGCCGTGTTACTGCACGACTCGCTGAAAACGTCAGCAGCCAGTGCGGCGCTCGGCTACGCCGCATTTTCACTGGCGATGACCAGCATGCGTTTTGCCGGCGATCGCCTGGTGATCCAGTGGGGTGCCGTGCGCTTGCTCCGTTGCACGAACGTGGTGGGCGCACTCGCGTTCGCTGCGGCGTTGTGGGTTCAGCATGTTGGCCTCACCATGCTGGCCTTCGCTCTGATCGGCTTTGGCATGGCAACCGTAGCGCCGCTCGTTTTCGGAGCGGCAGCGCGCCGCGCGCGCCATGGTGCTGGACATGGAATTGCGGCCATGGCCACAGCGGGCTATGGCGGCTTCCTGGTGGGCCCGCCGCTCGTGGGCTGGCTTGCCCAGGCGAGCAGCTTGCGTGTGGCCTTGGGTGTCCTTGCCATACTCGCTCTCGCGATCACGGCGCTTGCACATCACCTCCGTGAGCCCGTGCCGGATGGAGCCACCGGCCGTACGTCCGCCCTGCCCATACCAGGACAAACAGCGCCAGGACCCAATGAAACGCAACCGGGATTGCGCCGTGCAGATAGTAGTTCTTCCCGTACAGACGCACGATGAGGATCAGGCCCACCGGGGCGTGGTCGATCAGGCGCACGAACGCTTCCTTCGCGTTCAGGATTGCCCGGGGGTAATGATCACCGCCATAACTGCCGTGTCCAAAACCTTCGACGACCACACCCACGGCGATACGCATCGCCGTCGTTACAGCCTTACGCTGAAAGGGACTTGCCCGTTTCGAGGAGCGACTTCAGATCGCTGATGATCCACGTCCATCCCCCGCCGCCTTGTTGGTCGAACTTGCTCGACGTGGCGGACGCCATGATCGGCGCACCTTCCAGATCGTGCGTGACGGTGAGCCTGCAGAATCCTGCTGTCGTCGGCTCGATCTCCCACGTGACGCGGGTGAACCCTTCGGCCTTATTCTCTTCGGAGAACAAGAAGCGAAATGTTTGTACCAGCTTGCGTGGTGGGCGCGCCTCTATGACCTCACCATCGATGATCACTTCGGGCAGTCCCATTGAAAGCATCTGCTGCGTCGCCTTTGCGCGGTATTTGCCACCCGGCTTGAGGTCATACTCAGCTGCAGAGCGATAGCCGTACCTGGCCGTCCATCCCGGGGTGGTGAGGGCCTCCCAGATCGCCTCAGGAGCCGCCCTGATGTAGATCTCGTGGATCTGAGTGGTGGTCACGCCGTCTTTTTTGAGGGATTGCATTTCTGACTCTCCAGGGAAGCCTTCAGATCAACCAGCGCCGCGACGTGGCGCTCCGTGTACTTGTCAATCCAACGATCATGAATCAGGCGGATGGGCACGGCGTTGAGAAAGTGAAGCTTCTCGCGCCCCTCCCGCCGGGTTACGACCAATCCGGCCCGTTCCAACACCCGCAAGTGCTTCATGACACCAAAGCGGGTCATCGCCAATTCAGCCTCGAGCTCGCTCAAGGTCTGGCCGTCGCGTTTGAAAAGCAGGTCCAGTAGAAACCGGCGAGATGAATCCGCCAGGGCCTTGAATACCGGATCGTCGTTGAACATGGCAAACTATAGGTGACCATTTGGTCACCTGTCAATACCAGACAACCTTTGCTTCGGCTGCCGAAGCGCTCCAGCTCAGACCAGCTCGAGCCCCGCGATTCCCTGCATCTTCCTGAGATCCTGCTCCATGAGGCGCGCGAACTCCCGCGCCGGGGCTGACAGATGCTTCCACTGTCGGAATGCCCAACCGATCGAGATCGGAGGCAGATCGCCGATGAGAACGGCCTTGACCGAGCCGGACTTTGCGAAGTTGTACGCGTGAACGGCCGGCACGATGGCCTGACCGAGATCGAGCTCTACAAAGATCCTGGCCGTATCGAAGTCATCGAATACGATCTCGGGCTTCAATTCCACCCCCCGTTCCAGCGCCGCGGCTTCGATTGCATTGTGGTGCGTCGTGCCTCCGGACAGTCCAAGATAACGAATACCCTGGAGATCCTTCACTTGCAGGCGTTTACATTTCGCAAGCGGATCTGACTTGGCGACCAGCAGAAACAAGCGTTGACGTGCGACCGTCCGTTCGTTGATGCCGCGCGCCGGCTCGCCGGTTGTTACGAACCCGAGGTCGGCCTGGCTGAGCCGCAGAATCTCAACACATCGCCTGGTTGAATTGGCCGGCAGAAAGCGCAGATTCACCGTCGGGTTGTCCCGCCGGAAACGCACGACAACCCCCTGCATGAAGTGTCGGACGGTCGTGCCTCCTGTGGTGATCGTCAGAGTGTCTGACTCTCCCTGCTTCAGCGTCCGAACACGCCGTAAACCGAATTCAATGGCGTCGAGACCTTCGAGCGCAGAATCTTTGAGCATTTTACCGGCGGCCGTAGGCGCAACCCCGCGTGCATGGCGCTCGAACAGTCTCACGCCCAACTCCGCCTCGAGCCGGGCAATGTGTTGACTGATGGAGGACTGGGTGCGGCGCAGCTCCCGGGCGAGCGAACTGAGGTTGCCGGATTCACAGGCCGCGACCAGGATCCGCAGGTCTTCGAGAGTCATGCGTACATATAAGCATTTCCTACTGATATTGCAAAAAACCTTAGCATTGACTAATGGTGAGGCATAGTGGAATCCTCACGTGGCCGCTCAGCAGTCACTGGAAACCGCTGGATATGAAAACGGGTCAGCTCCTGGCGCGGGATATCGTTGCCATGAAGCACGGAAACCAACGAATTGCCGCCCTTACCGCATATGACTACACCTCGGCGCAAATGATCGACGCAGCGGGTGTGCCGCTGATCCTGGTCGGCGACTCGCTGGGTATGGTTGTACAAGGGGAGGACACGACGCTTCCCGTGACCCTCGACCAAATCATCTACCACACGAGGTGCGTCGCACGAGGAACCCGACGAGCCTTGCTCGTTGCAGATATGCCGTTCATGACATATCAAACTTCTCCGGAGGATGCGTTGCGGAACGCTGCGCGATTGATGACCGAAGGCAGAGCGGGTGCCGTCAAGATCGAAGGAGGTGCCGACGTAGCACCCACCGTCAAGAGAATGGTGAACGCTGGCATCCCCGTGTGCGGTCACTTGGGCTTCACACCACAATCAGCTCATGCGCTGGGTGCGCCAAGCATCCAAGTCCGTGAGCCGTCCGACGCTGTTTCTCTTGTTGCCGATGCCAAAGCATTGGAGCTGGCCGGCGCGTTCGCGATCGTGCTGGAACTCGTTCCGGCATTTGTTGCGCAGGAAGTCTCTAATCGCATCTCCATTCCGACCATTGGTATTGGCTCGGGTCCGGGTTGCGATGGAGAGATCCAGGTCTTTCACGATCTCTTTGGACTCTACACCGACTTCCTGCCACGCCACACCCGCAGGTATCTGAATGTTGCAAAGGAGATATCCAGTGCGGCGCGCCAGTACACACAGGATGTGATCGCGGGCCGGTTCCCTGGACCTGAACAGACCCGTGATCTGGAGCCGCAAGCAAAAGAGAGGTTTCGTTCGCTCCTGGAGCCATCACAGCCATGATCGGCCATCCCGATCGCTAGCCCAGCAGCCATCATGGAGAAGCGGCTGTAGCTTGCAGCCGCCGGGCGACCCGGTACGCAATCGATGCCGGAACACGGACCTCCACCGCCGAACCGGATCCCGGACGGGTGGATACTTCGAATCGAGCGTGAATTCTGCGCGCCCGTTCGCGCATCCCGGTGACTCCGAAGTGTCCGCGCGGCGCGCCCTCATTCAACATGGCCGCATCGAAGCCACGACCGTTGTCAACGACCCGCAACGTCAGCCCCTTCCGTGAATAGCTGATTTCGGTGTCCACGTACGTCGCTACCGCATGCCGGGCCGCATTGGTGAGTGCTTCGGCGCCGATTCGATAAGTCTCCTCACGAACCACTGGATGCAGCGTCCGCGGAGCCCCTTCAACTGTGACGCGAAATTGAGTGTCGTCTGCACTCTGCGCGAGCTCCTCCGCAAACGCCTGCAGAGCCTGTGGCAAATCGCTGCTCGCATGTGTTGACTTGCGCAAGTCGTAGACGCGGTCCCGGCCCTCAGCGAGCACCTGATCCGCTCGTTCGAGCGCCTGCTCCATCATCTGCATGGGGCGCTCGCCACCCTCGGGAATGCGTGCCAGGACAGCCTGAAATCTCAGTATCAGTCCCTGTACACTCTGCAGGAGTGTGTCGTGCAGATCGCGAGCAATTCGTTCGCGTTCGATCACTCGCTCCTCGAGGCGCATACGAATGCGCATCTCAATTTGCCTGACGCGTATCACGTACAGCAGCCACAGAACGCCCAGGCCCGCAGCGACACAGAGCGCATCGAACCAACGTGTCTGATAGAAAGCCGGTGCAATCGAAAAGTCGAGACTCGCGCCGGATCCGTTCCACACCCCGTCGTTGTTGCTGGCGATAACCTGAAATCGGTAGTTACCCGGCGGCAAATCCGTATAGAACGCCTGCCGGCGCGTGCCGGCGTCCTCCCAGTCGGGGTCGTGCCCTACGAGCCTGTAGCGGAAGTTGTTTTTGCGTGGAACTACCAGGCTGAGCGCTGTGTAGTCGACTTCGAGGTCGCGCGTATGCGGCGTAAGCCGCAAACCGGGCTGCGGCGACAACGCTTTGCGATCGGCGACGAGTCCCTCGATGTGCACCGGCGGTGGCAGCGTGTTGCTGCTCAGACGATCCGGATCGATCACTTGGGCGACACTGCCGTTCGCAAACCACAGCCGCCCGTCAGGTCCCAGGGATGACCTGGGGAAAAGTCCGCCGAGGGCCGTGTGCGCCCCAGCGAGCGCGTCGAACAGGCGGAACCTCAGCCGCGCCGCCGGATCTCTCCACCAAGCCTGTACTTGATCGCTGGCGATGAAAATGATCCCGCAAGCCGCATAGAGCCACAGGTTGTCGCGACGATCGCGCAGCAACGTGTGGATCTCGTGACAGGGCAGATCGTTCGCCGCGGTCATCGTCTGCGACTTGCCGTTGTGCCAGCCGATCAGGCCGAGCGATGTGCCGCCGATGATCGAGCCATCGCGAGTTGAAATGAGTCCCCAGATCAGCCCGGCGTGCGCAGCGCGGTGAAACTCAACTGTCTGGAGTTGCCCGCGCCGGTAGCGCGCGAGATCGCCATTGGTCAGCGCAAACCAGATGCCTTCATGAATATCCGGAACAATGCTTTGCGCGTAAGCAAACGGGACGGCAGAGCGCGGAATCTCCTCCACCACCCGCCGGTCGTGAATGCGCAGCAACTGATCGGTTTTCGCCTCCATCAGCCAGATATCGCCCGCCGCATCCTCGGTCATCTGCTCGACGAATCCGATCGGGCGGCCATCGGGCCGCTTGACCGGTTTGAACGTGTCGCCCTCGAACGTGGTGAGCTCGTTGTCGATTCCCAGCCAGACAGTCCCCACGTGATCCTCGAGCAGCGCGGTCACTTCCTCTCCCGGCAAGCCCCTGTGGGCGCTCAGTGACCTGACTTTCCCGTCGCGGAGGATGTCGAGTGAGTGCCAGGTGTTGATCCAGACCGTGCCATCGCGCGTCGCGAGTACGGCGTTCGCGAGATCGGCACTCAGGCCTTCGCGGCTCGTCACACTGGTCACGCTCAGATCGCGAAACGCGTCGATGCCTCGTGCAGTCAGCACCCACAACGTCCCCTCGCGATCCTCGAATATGCCCTGCACAGTATCGTTGGACAGACCCTCACTGGTTCGATAGCGGCTGATCTTCCCGTCAGCTAAGCGATAAAGCCCCTGTCCCGGTGTGCCTATCCACAGCGCGTTCTGACGATCGAGGAGCAGGCCCGACACAGAAAGCTTGCGGCCATCGAGGTCGGGCGTGACTACAGCTTCCAACTTGTCGTCAACCACCCGCAACAGTCCAAGGCCGTGACTGGGCTGCGAGGCTCCCACCCAGACCGAGCCATCGGCTGCAGGAGCCAGGGTCTGAAATACATCGAAGTTATCGTCGGCCGCGCCTTTGCCTCCCAGCTCATTCGGCAGATAAGTGCGCGTGGATCCGGGCTTCCAGCGGAGGATTTCGGTGGCAGAGAACGTCCAAAAATTTCCTTGTGCATCCGAAGCCAACTGGTGCGCGTAATGCAGCGGTACGCCGTCCTGGACGCCGTGACAAACCGCCTTTGCGCCGGCTACTTCGCACAGGGGACCTTCGCCGCCCGTGATGCGCATGCGCGTGAACCAGATCTTGCCGGCGGCATCCTCGAGGATCGACATGATCGATCCAGGAGCATCCGCGTAATGGGTCAGATGTCCGTTCTGCCAGTGCTCGAGGTCAGAGCGCGTACCGATCCAGAGGCTGCCGTCGCTGGCGGCTCGGAGCGACAAGATCTTCGATGTAAGGAGTTCCTCACCGCTCGGCGCTGTAAACGGCACGAAGCGCACGCCATCGAAGCGAACGAGACCTGAGAGAGTTCCGACCCAAAGATAGCCGTCGGTAGTCTGCGCCATGGCCGTCGGCGCCCCTGGGAGCCCCCCATCCTGCAAGGTCCACATTGAGTGGCCGTATTGTGATATCGATCGAGTCGCATCGAGCGCAAACGTCACCGGCGCGAAAAGCAGCACGGACAGCAGCGCGAGTCGCATGAGTTCCGTGGCGCCCAGTCAGTTACGCACCCGCAGCCAGGGCGGAATGCCCGGATCCGGATCGCGCCACCGTCAGATTCGTGAGCTGCGGGATTCCGGCCACGCCGGTCTGTTGATCCAACATCGCGTTACGCCGGGTCCGCCGCCACAAACACGGCGTCTCACCCACCACCCGCCGGAAGGTCCTCGTGAAATGGGCCTGATCACTCATTCCGCATCTCAGCGCGATCTCGCTCAAGGGCGCGCTCGATCGCAACATCAGCCCCTGCGCCACTTCGATCCGCCGATGCATCAGATAGACGTGCGCCGGCATGCCGAACGTGGACTTGAAGGCACGGCAGAACTGCCCGTTGCTCAGGCCGACCAGGCGGGCGAGATCGTCAATGAGCACCTTGCGTGCCAGGTTCACATCGATATGCGCCTCGACTCGTTTTGCCTGCCATCCCGCAAGTCCGCCACGAAAGACCTTGCGCGCGGGGTTCTCGCGCGGGCGCACGATCGTGCAGACCGAGTTGGATTTGCCCCGCAGCAGTGCAACCGCGCGCGCAATCCGTGCCTCGGTCATTTCGCCATCGCCGTTCAACGCGGCACAGGCAGCCTCGACGAGCTGCGCGGCCACCACTGCGAATTCCCCTGAGCTGTGCTCTAACATGACCCATTCTCCATTCGTCTTGGTACCACGCGGTAGTGCGCGGCACGATATTCAGCCCGAGCTGTTGATTACCGTATTCCACAAAGTGCTGCCTGCAGCACCCCCTTTCGGGTAGTTCTGACTGAAGCAATGCGAAATAACCTGGATACAGGAAACGCGGCCGGCAACCGCCACTTTCAGCGCCGCTCCGTAGTCGGCCGCGTCGGCTGCAGGACCACAACTCGCCGACCGAAAAGCAGAGCGTCCAGCGAGTAGGCCCCTGGACCCAGCAACAACAGCACTGCCGCATCCAGAGGGCCGAGCAGGACTGCGACAACGACGCTGCTGTCTCCAGCGACCAGCAGGGCCACCTCGACGATCCCGGCCAATAGCGAAATGAGGGGTGTGAGAAGTCCCAGGGCCAATGAGCCCGAGAGCGCGGCGAGGGCGACGAACACCAGCATGTTCGGGTTGGCCGCAAACTGTCCGGAAGGCGCGATATGCAGCGAGGCGGCAACACCCATCCGCAGAATCAGCATACCGCAGCCCGGCGCTCCGGCCGGGAACATTGAAAAGAATCTTTGCACGGTGGGCGGAAGGCTAGTCCTGCGCGCCCGGCACCCGTACCCAAGGTCAGGGTATTCGGACCCCTCCCTTTTGGGGGGTTCGAGCGATTCGCATCGCTGATCCGGCCCGGATCAAGTACCCCTTGTGATGATGATTCTTCGCACTGCGTTGGGCATACTTGCTCCGACATGTCCGGCATACCGCGTATTCGCATACTCACAGTGGACGACCATCCGCTGCTGCGCGAAGGTATTGCTGCCGTGATCGAAGGTCAGCCGGACATGACGTTGGTTGCCGAAGCGACGAACGGCCACGAGGCGATCGAATCCTTCCGCGAGCACCGCCCCGATGTGGCGTTGATGGATCTGCGCATGCCGGACATGAACGGTATCGAGGCCATCCGCGCCATCCGGACCGAATTCCCGACCGCACGCATCGTAGTGCTGACAACCTACGCGGGCGACGTTCAAGCCCTAGGTGCGTTAAAAGCCGGCGCCTCGGGCTATCTGCTCAAAAGCATGCTGCGCAAAGACCTGCTGGACACCATCCGCACGGTCCACGCCGGCAAGCGCCGCATTCCGCCGGAGATCGCCTCGGAAATTGCCGAGCATGCCGCGGATGATGCGCTCACCGAGCGCGAAATCGACGTGCTGCGCAGGGTAGGCTCCGGCAATTCCAACAAGCAGATTGCAGTCCAGCTCGCCATTTCCGAGGGCACGGTGAAGGCGCACATGAAGAGCATTCTGCCGAAACTCGGTGCGCACGACCGTACTCACGCCGTGATGATCGCCGTGAAACGGGGAATTCTCGACGTCTAACGCGTGTTCGGCCGCCGGACAGCGACACCAAGGACCTCGAAGTGCGCGCCACGAAGGAGCGCACTTGCGCCGAGAAATGCTCGAGCAGGGAACCCGTGCGGAAAGTAGCTCCGATAGACGGAGTTGAAAGGTTCGAACAGAGCGAGGTCTGTGCAGAAAACCTGCATCGACACGACATCGTCCATCGTCAGTCCAGCTAACTCCACGGTCCGCTTGACCCGGTCCATGACCAGTTTCAATGTCACCTGCGCGCGCGAACCGCGCGATGTGGTCGGCAGCGCGAAACGCCAGTGCCTGAATGGTCATGGTGGGTTGGCCCCGTCCGGAGGTGACGAGGCTGCTGCCATCGCACAGGAAGAGATTCCGGATGTCATGAGTTCGATGATAGCGGTCAACCACTGAAGTGCGCGGATCGTTACCCATTCGGCACGTGCCTAGCAAGTGCACCGAGAAGTTCTGTTCCCGGATCGGCGCGCGTATGACACGCTGTGCTCCGGCGGCCTCCATGATCTCCGCCCCGCGATCCTGCATGAACCGACCATTGGCGAGATCGTCCGGATGGTCCTTGTAAGTGACACGCAGAGCAGATCTTCCCCACGCGTCCTTGAGTGTCGGATCGAGGCTCACACTGTTTGTAGCGACGGGCAGTGACGTCCCATGACAGGCCAATACCATCGAGCGTGGGAACTCGCGCAGGCGCGCCTTGAACGCGGCACCCCACCCGGGACCTTCTAAAGACAGCCGCTGCGCCCAGAAGGCAGGCTGGGGACCAATGCGCGCGTCCATGCCACCGCCGCCATAGAAGCCGCGCTTCGGGTCGGAATCATAGAAGTCATGCAGGATGCGTGTCACCTGGACGCTCTTGAACTCGTTGAGCTCATGTTCAAACACCGCGCTCAAACGCGAGCTGACGGGAGACGAGTCCTTGTAACGCCGCTCGGTCACCGTACCGGCTCCGGCGCGCCAAACCCAGGGTAGTCGCGGTCGTAGTAACCAAACGGCGGCGTGAACGCGTGGCTATCCGCAAATCCGATCAACTGCCAACCCAACCCATCGCGATTCCCCCCATACTGCGGCGTTGACAGCGCTCCGAGCACGGTCAGCTGTTGCAGGGATTCGAAGAACGGCGTGTGATCAACCTGCTGCAACCATTCGATCTGCCGGGCAGGAGGCAGTGAGGCGAACTCCTCGCTGTGCGGATTGCGTGAACGGTATTGCGTTTCAAAGTCCGCAAGGCCGGCGCGGAACGCTCCGGCCAGCGGCGCGAGGAATCCGGCGAGCCCATGGTCAATGAACCGGGCGACCCCCATCTCACGTGCACCGGGAGTCTTATCGGTCGGAATGATCTGGGCGACGATCGCATCGACCGTGCGCGCCTCACTTGCGCCGAAGAAACGCCATTCGGTGCTCCGGTGCGCGTCAGTGGCCACGGCATGCACAGTCGCGGAGCGGCACAGGGCAAGGGCTGCCGCGATTCCGAGGCCGGCTTCGAGCAACGCCCGGCGCGAGTAACGCGCTTCCATATCATGGCAGTCAGGCATGGTGACCTCCGGCGCCGGATGAAATTACTCCACGGTGCGCCAACCACCACTTCTATATCGTTTACCTGGGATAAATCCCGACACGAAGGCGAATATTCATTTGCCAGATTTGCGCGCCGCGAGAGCCGCCGGCAGCTTGGTCAGCTGGCTCTCCCAGCCCGCGGTGGCGCGTTGCGTCCACTCCTTGTCGGGATGCTCCTCCGTGTTAATGACCATGCGCACGTTGCGTCCCTCAGGAAAAAACTCCACGCGAGTTCGATTCTCGTACGGGCGCAGCCCCGGAATGAAGTCGATCAAATGGCTGATCTCGAGGCGCTGCAGCGGCACGATCTCCACGAAGGTGGCGCGGGTTCCATGCGATATCGCCATGTTCGCCTTCTTCATGAACTCTATCTGCACCGGGTCGACCGCAATCATGTCGTACACCAGGTCGCCCCCGACATGCAGATCGAGTTTGTGTACCTCGACGCGGAAACCCTCCGGTCCCCACCAGGATTCAAATCCCTCTTTGGTGGTCCACAGAAACCACAGATCCTCCACCGCCGCCTCGTAGCGACGTTCGAGCCTGATGAGGGCTTGAGTTGGTTGAGCAGTCTTATTCGTCATCCTTCTTCTCCTTTTGCGCCGCATGCGGCGCACCCTTGCTCTTTTTAGCTGCAGTCATGGTCTGCCTCTTCTCCAGCGCTTCGCCAAAGCGTGTGAGTCTCGCGTCCCACAGTTTCTGATAGCTCGCAAGCCACGCCTCCAGCTCGCGGAACGGTTCGGGACGCAGCGAATAGAAGCGGTGTTGCCCTTCAGGTCGGACTCGTACAAACCCTGCCTCCAGCAGCAGGCGCAGATGTCGCGACACACCGGACTGGTGAATGTCGAGCACGTTGACGATGTCATTCACCTGCTGCTCGCCGCCCCGCAGCGTCTCGACGATCTGCCGGCGAGTCTGGTCAGCGAGTGTCTCAAAAGCGTCCATATGCACCATGATACATATACATGATAATGTATGCAATAGCCCCGGGGCTGATCAACCCGCATCTGTCCGGGTGCAGAATATTTTTCATCGGCTGTCCGAGACAGGCCATCCCGTGCGCATACTCAACGAGTGGCACGGTGCCGGACATGCGCCAGATACCAACCCTCGTCCATACCAAGGTCGTAAGGCCTGCTGAGTCAGCGCTCGCGCTTCGTCTGATCACGACGATGGAGCTGCTGAAGCTGTCCCGGACCGAACCGCCCCGAAACTGACGAAGTAGAGCAATTTACATGGATCGGGAAGCGGAGCTGGCCATCATACGCCGCGCATATGCAAAGCAGATTCTCGCGGCTGTTGGCGTCAGGGACGCGAGAATCGAAGCGGCCTATGCCACTGTCCGCCGTGAGGACTTTCTCGGTCCCGGGCCATGGCAGTTCTTCCGGTGGGTGAACGCCTATATCCCCTCGCCAGACGCAGACCCGGTCTATTTGTATACCGACGACGTGATTGGAATCGCGCCGGAGCGGGGTATCAACAACGGCCAACCCTCTTTGCACGCGGCGCTCATTGCCAAGGCGACGCCACGAGAGGGCGACCACGTCGTCCATGTAGGAGCCGGCGTTGGATACTACACGGCAATCCTGGCTCATCTCGTGGGCCCATCGGGTCACGTCACCGGCATCGAGTTCGAGGCGGATCTCGCAGCGCGTGCCCGAGCGAACTTCTCAGGCGCTTCAAACGTCGAGATCATTCAGGGAGACGGAGCGTTAGTTCCCTTTCCTGCCGCCAACATCATCTACGTGAACGCCGGCGCGAACTACCCTGCCCCAGCATGGCTCGATGGGCTTGCCGACGGCGGGCGCCTGATTCTCCCGCTCACCACGGAAATGGACCTCAAAGAAGTGCAGGTCAGGGCTCGCCGAGGCGCGGTTTTTTGCATCGAACGCCGTGGAGTCGACTACCTCGCCGAATGGATTTCACCGGTCGCAATCTTCCCTTGCGCCGGCAACCACGATCCTGCCTCGGAAGCCGCCCTGGCAGCCGCATTCGACCAGGGGCAGGCGCAGAAGGTCCGGCGCCTCTATCGAAGCGATGACATTGCGCCGGATCGATGTTGGGTTCGCGGCTCCGGCTGGTGCCTGGCGTACGCTTGACGCTCAGGGCGGCCGGTAAGTTGCCTCCTCCCGTGATATCTTCGCTTCCTATGATCTTCGAATTCGACCGCGCACTGGTGCGTGCGCCAGCACGAAGCGTGATCCACGGGCTGAGCTCGCAGCCCGGCCCGCCGCCCCTGTTTGAAGCGATCGAGCGAGAACACGCCGGGTACGTCCGCGCACTCGAGGAATGCGGACTCACCGTCGAAACCCTGCCGCCGCTCGAAGACTATCCGGACTCCATCTTCGTAGAAGATCCGGCCCTCGTGTTTGGCCACGGCGCAATCGTATTGCGCCCAGGTGCTCAGACGCGCCTCGGCGAGGTAGCCGGGATCGAGCCTGCCTTGGGCCGGTATTTTGACCGCGTATTGCGATTGGAAGCAGGCTTCGCCGACGGCGGCGACATGCTCCTCACCCCTCAGGGCATGTTCATCGGACTCTCAAGACGAACCAACCAGGCCGGAGCCACCGAGCTACGCGGACTCCTTCAGCAGCTTGGAATCAACGCCCGGATAGTCAACACCCCAAGCGAGACCCTGCATCTGAAATCCGATTGCGCCCTGATCGGCGAAGACCACATCCTTTGCACGGCAACCCTGGCTGCCTCAGGCCTGTTTGACAACTACCGCAAGCTGATCGTGCCCGAGAGTGAAAAGCGCGCGGCCAACTCGCTCCGACTGAATGACACCATTCTCGTGGGCGAAGAGTTTCCTCTGACTCTCGATCTGCTGCGGTGTGATGGCTACACAGTCAGGCCCATGCTAGTCAGCGACATCGGCAAACTCGACGCCGGACTGTCCTGCATGTCTCTGCGTTGGAAGGCTTAGCGGCGCGATCCCGCCGCCGCGAGCTCTTAGCGCGTCCGGGAATTGCCCATTACCCTGGACAAGATTCTGACAACACCTCCTAACCTGACGCGCTCCGCTGCAACATCCCGAGCGCCTCGATGATCACTTCGCGCCTGACAGCGTCGGGGTCGGACGCATCGTAGTTCCGTTGTACCACGACGGGAACGTGGTCCCTGCGACCAACTGCCAGATAGACGAGTCCCGGCGGATTCCCGTCCTCGTCCGGATCGGGACCCAGAACCCCCGTCACCGAAATGGCGATGTTCGCAGGTGATCGGCCCAACGCGCCGAGTACCATCTGGCGCGCCACTTCGGCATTCACACTGCCCCGGCTTTGGAGCAACGTCGAATCGACCCCAAGCGCCGCTGTCTTGTGCGCCTTTGTGTAGACGACATAGCCTCCATGCAGGCAATCGCTTGCCTGCATGCCGTGCGACAGGATCGCCGCGATCAATCCGCCGGTGCAGGACTCCGCGGTCACCACGCAGAGCTTCGCGCGCCGAAGTGCGTCAACGACAGGTTGTGCCCGCGCGGACAGTTGCGCGTCAATACAGCACACCGACTCGCGACCCATTTGTGCGCCCGGCTATATGCGCCCCAGCAATAGCAGGACGATGAGAATCAGAACCACGAGTCCCAAGCCCCCGCTGGGATAGTACCCCCACCCGCCGCTGTAGGGCCACGTTGGCAGAGCACCCACCAACAGAAGTATCAGCACGATGAGCAGAATGGTCGTCGTAGACATATCGCCTCCACCAAACCGTCATTGCTTCAACTCACAACCCCGTGTTTGGTTCCCCCCCCAGGCTTCTGCCCCAGGCAACTCCTCGGCGCCGCCCCCTCATTCGTCATCGTGTTTGCGCCAGCCGGGCAACAGTTTGCCCAGAAGCTGGCGCGCGGTGCCCCGGATTACACTGCCTTCGTTGGGATCACCCTTCAGGAGCGCATGAGCGAAGTTTCTCGCCTGCTTCAAAGTGATGTGCGGGGGTAAAGGAGGCACTTCGGGATCCGTCTTGAACTCCAGTACCACCGGACGATCGGCCGCCAACGCCTCGTCCCACGCGGCACCCACGGCATTGGGCCGATCCACGAAGATCCCTTTCAGTCCGATCAACTCTGCGAAACGGTGATAAGGCACGTCGGGGATTTGCTGCGATGCATTGAACTTCGGGTCACCCTCCATGATCCTTTGCTCCCAGGTGACCTGATTGAGATCCTGGTTGTTGAAGACGCAGACGATCCACCGCGGGTCGGCCCACCGCCGCCAGTACTTCGCGACCGTAATCAGCTCGGCCATGTTGTTCATCTGCATCGCGCCATCGCCGACCAGCGCGATCACCGGGCAGTCCGGATGGGCGAACTTCGCGGCGATGGCATACGGAACCGCGGCTCCCATCGAGGCGAGCCCGCCGGACAGCGAGGCCATCATGCCCCGACGGATCCTCAGATCCCGCGCGAACCAGTTCGCGCAGGACCCGGAATCACTGGTCAGAATCACCCGC
>JAQGOF010000168.1 GCA_028293745.1 Gammaproteobacteria bacterium
CAAACGGTCGCGGAGCAGTCCCACTTTTTGCGAACCGGTCGTTACGACGAAGTCGTGCGACTCTGCGCCGCGTACGAGCGTACATGGCCAGATGCGGTTCGCTGTACCCAGTTCGGCCGCACACCCGAAGACCGGCCGATGTTCGTGCTCACGGTGTCACGTACCGGCGCGCTGACCCCTGAACAGGCGCGCAAGCAGAACCTTCCGGTGATGTTGATGCAGGGTGGCATCCACGCCGGTGAAATCGATGGCAAGGATGCAGGATTTCTAGCCTTGCGCGAGTTGCTGAGCAAGACCGGCTCGGCCGCGTCGGGAGCGGCGGCGGACGCCTTGAAATCGTTCGTGCTGGTGTTCGTGCCCGTGTTCAATGTCGATGGCCATGAGCGGTTTGGGCATTGGAATCGCCCCAACCAGGTGGGACCGGAAGAGATGGGCTGGCGCGCCACCGGCCAGAACTTCAATCTCAATCGCGACTACATGAAGGCAGATGCCCCGGAGATGCAGGCGATGCTGAACCTGCTGGGCGCATGGGACCCGGTCCTGTACGTGGACCTGCACGTGACCGATGGCGCCGAATTCCAGCACGACGTGTCCAACACGCTGGAGCCGGTCTACGCCGGTGATCCGGGACTGCACCCGGCGGGCAGTGCGCTGGTCAAAGATCTCAACGAAAAGATCGCGAAGATGGGCTCCATGCCCTTGGGTTTCTATCCGAGCTTCGTAGTCGACGACGACCCGGCGTCCGGCTTCGCCGCGGGCCCGCCACAACCGCGTTTCTCCCACGGGTACTGGGCCTTGCACAATCGGTTCGCGCTATTGGTGGAGACGCACTCCTGGAAGGACTATCCAACACGCGTGCGGGTGACACATAACATCATCCTGACGCTCGCGCAAATGATGGCGAAGCAAGGCGCGCAGTGGCGGGAACAGCAACACGAGGCCGATTCGCGGGCGTTGCAGCTCGGTGGACAGGATGTCGCGCTGGACTTCGGGAATGGGCCGCACGTCACGATGATTGATTTCCAAGGGTACGCCTACACACGGGAGCCATCGGCAATCTCGGGCTCGTTGGTGACACACTACGACAACAAGAAGCCGCAGGTGTGGCACATCCCACTCAAGGACGTGGTTGTGCCGAAGACGCATGTGAAAGCGCCCACGGGCGGCTACGTGATCCCGGCCGCCGATGCGGCGTGGGTGGGCGCGAAGCTGGCGCTGCACGGCATCCGCTTCGAGCGGATCCCGAAGGCGCAGGCCGATGTCCAGCTCGAGACCTTCCGGGCGTCGAAGGTGGCCTACTCGAAGGCTACTTTCGAGGGCCATATGACCATGACGTTCGAGGGCCAGTGGCAGCAGGAGACCCGTGCCGTTCCTGCGGGCTCGCTGTTCGTGCCCATCGCACAACCCAATGCGCGCGTGTTGGTTGCACTGCTGGAGCCGCAGGCGCCAGATTCGCTTGGGGCGTGGGGCTTCTTCAGCACGGCCTTCGAGGCCAAGGAGTATATGGAGCCGTATGTCGCGGAGCAGGTGGCGCGCGAGCTGTTGGCCAAGGACCCCAAGGTGGCCGCGGCCTTCAACCAGAAGCTCGCATCCGATCCGGAGTTTGCCGCCAACCCGCAGGCGCGGTTGGATTTCTTCTACCGTTTGTCACCCTCGTGGGATGAACGGCTGAACCTGTACCCGGTGTATCGTGTAGCCGGGCACCCATAGCCATAGGCGATAGACCTCGCCTACTCCGATTGCGCGCCGGCTCCAACAGCCACCCACGCGAGGTCCGAGTTTGACACTGTGTCGAGCTTGAACGTCCTGGCTGAGGCGGCCATGCGCGTGAGTGCCTGTGCAAGCGGCATTGGAGGCTGGGTGTCGCCCTTCTTTGCCTTGTGGAAGCGTACCGGGTTGATACGCGCGACGACGTAGTTGCGCAGGTACGGAGACTTGAAGCCGCGTGCCTGCAGCGCCGCGATGAGCTTCTTGACCTGGGTGTCGATTTCCAGCAGGCGGGCTGCGAAGCCTTCCCGTTCGCGCAGGCTGACCGGCAGTGTCCGCTCGCTGAAGCGGTCCACTTTTTTCAGCAGCGCACTGTAGGCGCCTCCTGCGAAGCGCGAAGCCTTCTCGTACACCATGCCGAGCGTCAGCAGATCGGCGGACTCGAACTCAGCTGTGAATTGCGACTCCTTTGCAGTGGCCTGATGTTTCGCAAGGCTGCGGGCCATGCGAATCACCTCGAGGCTGCGGTCGCGCAGGTTGTGCGCCTTCTCGGTGTTGAGGGCGAGAATGCGATACGCCAGCTTGTCATCGGGAGAGATCAGTGCAGTGATCTGCTTGAGGCCGAGTACTTTCGCGGCTGCAAGACGATGTCGGCCATTGGGCGTCCACAAGCGCCCATCTTCCCCGCGGACCACGATCAGGGGATCGAGGAATGCGGCGGTCTCGTCTATTTTCAGTGCGAGGCGCTTCGCATGCGTGGGGGAGAGATCTCGCTGGAAAGGTGTCGGCTGAACAGCGTTCAGGGGAAGCGAAGCCAGCATTAAAGGCCTGCCACCGAGCGGGTCGCGGTAGGCACCGATCGGTGCGCCTCCCGCGTTTCGTACGAGCGCGGCGACTTCACCGACCTCTGGACTATCCAGCGCAATCGCGACGTCCGCGGCATCGAGACCGCGGGCGCTGGTGCCCGGTGCCAGCTTGCCGCGCGTACGCCTGGTCGCGCTCTTTTTCGCGCGCTTGCCAGGCTTTCCCTTGTCGGCGTCACCGCCTCCGCCTGCCGTGCTTTTCGCCTTTCGAGTTGCCATCGGCCAATTTTATCTCTTTCGGCGCGAAGCGCCGCTACTCTTCAGGGGCTGCGCCCCACGCCTTAGCGGGATCGCCAAAGGCGACCCGCGAAGAGTAGCGGCGCTTCGCGCCGGGGCGCAGCTCTGACCACTGTGCGAAAATAGCGGGCTCTGCCATGAATACCCGCCTCGCTCCAATGAACGTTGCTGGAAATCTTCCAGCGCAACGAATCGACGCTGCTGGACACGCTCACGTTGACCAGCGGGCGGTGCTTGCGCTCGCCTTGCCCCTGATGGCCAACGCTGCGATCCAGATCATCCTGAACCTGACCGACATGTGGTTCATCGGTCATATCTCCACCACCGCACTGGCCGGGGTCGCCGCTGTGCAATGGTTGGTTCTGGTCGTCGTGTTGATTCTGGGCGGAGTCGCTTCGGCGGTTCAGACGATTGCCGCCCAGTGTTACGGGGCCCGGCGCTATACGCGCGCATCACAATCAGTGTGGGTCGCTCTGTGGGCAACGCTTTGTGCTGCACCGCTGTTTGTGGCGGTGGGCGCTTCGGGGCACCTCATTCTTGCGCCCTTCGGCTTCAGTCCCGATATTGAGCAGCTCGCCGCGTCGTTCTGGTTTCCACGTGTTGGGGGCGCGGCATTCGGGGTTGCCGCATGGGGGATGCTCGGGTTTTTCAACGGCATTGGCCGCCCGCGCATCACGCTCTTCATTACTGTCGTGACCACCCTGGCCAATGTCCTCTTCAACGAGGTGTTCATCTTCCACTTCGGGTGGGGAGTCGCAGGATCCGGGTGGGCAACGACCGTAGCCCAGGCGCTGGGCCTTCTGCTGTGCATTGCGATCTTCCTGGGGGCTCCCTACCGGGTGAAGTTCAATTCGCATCTCACCTGGCATCCGCACTGGCCGCAGCTGCGCCAGCAGTTGAAGTTGGGTTTTCCGACCGGCTTGCTGCCGGCTGCGGATCTGCTCGGCATCTCAATCTTTCAGATGATGCAGGTTCGCTTGGGGACGGTGGGCGGAGCTGCGACGCAGCTGGCCATGATCCTCACATCCATCGCCTACATGCCGGGTTTCGGGATTGCCCAGGCGGGCACCACTCTCGTGGGCCAGTCCATTGGCGCCGGCGACCGTGCCTGGGGAATGCGCGTCGGCTCGCGATGTATCCTGATGACGGCGCTCTACATGGGCGGCATTGGAGTCCTGGTGGCAACTGCCGGTCCGCTGCTGTTGCCGTGGTTCACGCAAGGCGGCGATGCCGAGGCCTTGTCCGCGGTGGCCCTCGGCGAGCGCCTGCTCTGGCTCGCGGCGATCTACCAGGTCTTTGATGGACTCAATATGGGTAGCAGCATGTGCCTGCGGGGTGCCGGGGATGTCGCGGTACCGGCGGCCTTGGTGATACCGGTCTCGTGGATTGTGTTCGTGCCGCTGGCGCACGCCCTGACGTTCACGCCGGAGCAGGGGTGGGTGCATTTCCTGCCGCAGTATGGCTATGGCGCCATCGGGGGGTGGGCTGCGCTGGTCATCTATGTGCTGCTTCTGGGCACGATGATGTGCCTGCGGTGGCTGTCTGGGGCGTGGCAGCGAATCAAGCTCTGATATTGTTGCAGCCGGACCCATGCGCTGCGGCGAAAGCTTCGGAAAGGTTGAGTGAATGTCGATCGTTGGCACCCGAGAAATCACACTGGCCGTCGTGGCCTCGGTGGCCCTGGCCGGGTGCGGGAGCGTGGGAAGGTTCGACCCGAGCCCGGCTCATACCGTTGATCTGTCGGGAAGCTGGACCCTGGATCGGACGCTGAGCGATGACCCGAAGCCGCTCATCGAGAAGTTGCGGCCGCAGCCGGCCAAGCACGGCTGGGACAGGCCACCCGATGACGAGCTGGAGGATGACACCGGCCCTCCGGAGGGGGGAGGGCGGCAGGGCGGTGGTGGCGGTGGTGGGCGGGGCGGTGGCGGCTCCCGCCGGGGTGGGTCTCAGTCTCAGGGGCAGCCCCAGGTGGCCTACCGGAACAACAACGATGCCTACACGCATTCGACGGTCATGAAGATGTTGCTGGCGGATCTGGCGCGGGCGGAGAGCCTGACGATTCGCCAGGATCCCGACCGGTTCACTCTCGACTACGGCGGCGCGGTGCGGAACTTTACGCCCGGAGCCGTCAGTGTCGTGTCAGCATCCTGGGGCGTAGCGGATCAAAGCTCCGGCTGGAAGGGCCGGGAGTATGTCATCCACGTCAAGCCGCAGATGGGCGTGGCCAGTGTTGAATCATTCAGCCTCACGGAGGATGGCAAACACCTGGTCGAGGAGCTGCATCTGGGCGGCGGCGAATTTCCGGGAGTGAAGTTGAAACGCGTCTACGACCGGGCCGATCACCCGGTACCGCGCGACGTGCCTACGAATGACTGAGATGCGCGAGCGTCGATCCTACCCGGTGATCGTCGGCGGGATTCAGCTGTAGCAGGCGGTTCGCCGTAGCCATCGCGGCGGCGCGGTTGCCACCGCCCAGCTGCTGTTGGAACAAGCGAAACAAGCTGCGCAGCGCCGGGCGGTTTTCCTCGATGCTCCAGGGCAGCAGGAGCTCGCCTGCCTCGCGGCATGTGGCCTCGACCAGCTCGGCACTGCGTGCCAGCAGAGGGCAGAGCAGGAGTGCATCGACCCAGGCAGATTGCGCCTGCGCGTGCCTGCCGACTGCGGTCGCGAGGTCATCCAGAATATCCAGGCTGTCGAAGGCTTGCGGGTGCTCCTGCAGGAACTCGCACCACTGCGTCTCGATCTCCGGCTCCCACACGCGATCCCCGCCGAAAGGCTGATCCTGGGCGGAAAACGGCTTCTCCAGCGGGAACACGTCATGCCACAGCTGTTGGATTCTCAGCAGCTGCGGGGATGCTGCCAACGCAAAGCGCGCAGGAGCGGCGGTTGGCCTCAGTTGGTAGCGCACCGGTTTGCGCTCGGCAACCCGCAGCAGCCACTCGCGCAGGCGTCCGCCCGCTCCCTGTACTTTGTATGTGACCGGATCCAGCGGATTGACGGCCATCCGCGTCAAGAATTCGATTCGCGGGTCATCCTCGGGAACTCCGTGGCTGGCGAGAGTGTTTACCCAATCGCGCGCGCGTTGCTTCGCCTCGTCCATGCGGCGTCCGGCAACGAGTAACTCCACCTCCAGCACGCAGATCTCGTCCGCTTGCGGGTTGTCGTATTGCGCATTCCTGAATGCGCTCCACGCGCCGTCGCTGTCTCCTCGGTCCATATAAATGGTGGCGAGCCTTTGCCACGCTTCCGAGCGCAGTGGCGAACGCGGCGCCCGTTCTGTCGTTTCGCGCAGCAGTTTGAGCTTGTGGCGCGCTCCGTCCGCGGACATGCCATACGCCTCACACAGCAGGTGAAGGAGGATGGCGGTGTCTTCGTCGTTGTAGCGCTCAGGCGCGCCGAGCTTGGGCTCGAGAGCCGCGATGACTTCGGCGCTGCGGCGCATCTCGAGAAGATGAGCCGCGAGCTCGATGAGCGCGGCGCGCGGAATACGACTGCTCGAAAGCAACTCGTCGCGCTCGGCCTGGGGGATGTTGGCGAGCACATAGGGCCACAACACATCCTGCGTCAGTGGCGCCATCAGGGGAATGGGAAGGCAACACTCCTGGAATTTTTTTCCCGAGCCGCACGGGCAGGGATCGTTGCGCCCCGGTTCGGGCATCGGCTTGCGTTTCGGGCGCTCGGGATTTACGGACAGCGCGCAATGAACCAGCCCGTTCCACACGGCTCGTGCCCATGCGAACGCCATGGCACGTCCGAGTTTGGTGTCGCTGTGCAGTGGCGAATCGGGCGCTGCGTAGTTGAGCAGCCGCTCGCGTACCCAGCCGAGAAAGTCGGCCGGGTCCGCGGCCCGCATGGCGATCCCGACCGAGTCGGGGATCAGCCGTTGGAACTCGAGGAGCCTGGGCGCTGCATTTTCCGAGTCCACTTATAACCATGGCCTTGCGGCGCGCGATGCGCGCCGGTCAGAGCGAAGCCGCCGCTTTCGAGGCCAGCGCCTCGATCCGTGCCCAGTCGCGCGCGGCCAGCGCGTCGGCCGGGCTGAGCCACGAGCCGCCCGCGCACAGCACATTGGGCAGCTCGAGATACGACCTGACAGTGTCCTGTGTAATGCCGCCGGTCGGGCAGAAGCGCGCATCGGGGAAAGGTCCTGCGAATGACTTGAGCATCGCAATGCCGCCGGCCGCTCCGGCTGGAAAGAACTTGAAGCATCGGTAGCCCGCGGCGAGGCCATTCATCAGCTCCGATGCGGTTGCAACGGCGGGCAGATATGGGATGGCCGAGGTCCTGCCCGCTTCCAACAGCGCCAGCGTCGAGCCGGGCGAGATCGCAAAGGCCGCGCCGGCCTTGGCCGCGGAGTGCAGATCCGAAACGGACAACACCGTGCCTGCACCCACGCAGATGTCAGGTTCCGCGCGCGCGATTGCTTCGATCGCCTGCAACGCCGCCGGGGTACGCAATGTGACCTCGATCACCCGGATGCCGCCGCGGACAAAGGCCCGCGCCAGGTCGGCCGCAATACCCGCATCCTCTATGGTCACCACCGGCATGACCGGTGACAGCCGCAGAAACTCTTCGATTCCACCTTGTTTCATTCGTCAGCGCCTCACCGTGAAACCCGCATCGCGCAGCAGATTCTGCACCTCGGCAATACCCACCAGGTTGAAGTCGCCGGGTATGGAATGTTTCAGGACGGCCGCCGCGAGTCCGAAATCAACGCAATCCTGATCTTCCAGTTGCGTGCGCACACCATGAAGTATGCCTGCTGCGAACGCATCTCCGCTGCCAATGCGATCGATGATCCGGCCGATCGAGTAGGTGCGCGTGGTGCGCAATCCCTCGCGGGACAGCAGGGCCGCGGACAACTCGTGCTCATCCACGCTTCGCTGGACGCGGACTGTCGTAGCGATGCGCTTCAGGCGGCTGAAGGTTTCCAGAGCCAGAGTGCCGGCGACCCGGAATTGTTCGGCGGCGGGAACGTCCTCGAAGCTGCGCCCCAGGATCAAGGCGATGTCGCGCTGCTCGGCAAACAGCAGGTCGGCGTGATCGACCAGCTCTCGCAGTATGGGACGGGCATCGCCGTGCCAGCGCTCCCAGAGTTTCGCGCGATAGTTGCAATCAAAAGAGACCGCGACACCCAGGGCCCGTGCGGCGCGCGCCGCGCGTAACGCAGCCTCTGCGGCTTGCGGACCGACCGCGGGGGTGATTCCGGAAAGATGCAACCAGCTCACCTCGGCCAGCACCGGGTTCCAGTCAATGAGCTCCGGAGGCGCCAGGGCAAAAGCCGATCCCTCCCGGTCATAGAGGACTTCCGAGGGGCGGTGGCCGGCTCCCACTGTTAAAAAATACAGCCCCATCCGCCCCGGCCGGAACTGAATCGAGTCCGTCCGGACGCCGTAACGGCGCAATTCGCCGGCCGCTGCATGCCCCAGCGCGTTGTCCGGCAGGACACTCACGGCGGATGCGAAATGCCCCCATTGCGCCAAAGCCACGGCTACGTTGGCCTCCGCCCCACCAATATGTCCGACCAGAGTCCTCGTTTGGAGAAGTAGTTCACTGTGCGTCGCAGCAAGACGCAGCAATATCTCGCCAAAGCAGGCTACGCCTGCCGCTTGTGTGTGGTTGTTTCGCATCATCTGTAGTGTCTGGATTTCCCGACGTTGCGCGAGCTTGTGGGCGTAATGCGGGAACTGTTAAGTTAAATGTCACCGGTGTCAAAGAGGGGGTTTTCCCGGCACCGTCATGCCATGCCACGTTGTGAAGATCGCACGCCCGGTCAGCCGGGACCGGTCTGTCCTGCGGGCCTGGCGACGGACGCGGGGAGTATCTCTCATCCGGCAGACAGCCTGCTACGCGCGAACAGGGAGTTCGCCGTGTGCATGGCTGCTACCGGTACCAGATACCGGTATCTATTTTTTCGGTCCAAACCATTCGTTGTGGGAGATAGAGGGTCATGAAGACAGGTCTGAACTCGACTAGAGCCGCTGCTGCGCCTCGGTACGCCGTGCCAGTGGCTGCTGCCGTAGCGGCCATCCTGGCCGCGCACTCGGGAGCCGCCCGGTCGGCTGACGAGGCCCAGGGGCCGCAAGCGGCGTCCCCGGTCGTGTCGCTCGAAGAAGTGATCGTGACGGGATATCGCAAGAGCCTGAACGCGGCTCTCGACCTGAAGCGCGATTCGGTCGGCTCCGTCGACGAGATCGTCGCGGAAGATATCGCTGCATTCCCCGAATTGAACCTCGCGGAATCCATTCAGCGCATCCCTGGCGTCTCGATCCAACGTGACGCAGGCGAGGGCCGCCAGATCTCCGTTCGCGGTCTGGGTCCCGCGTTCACACGTGTTCGCATCAATGGCATGGAAAGTCTGACCACCGTCAGCACCTCTGACGCGAACGGCGGAACCAACCGTGACCGTTCGTTCGACTTCAACGTGTTCGCTTCCGAGCTCTTCAACAATATTACCGTGCACAAAACGTCCTCCGCGGACATCGACGAAGGCTCACTCGGAGCCACGGTTGACCTGCGTACAGCGCGGCCTTTCGATTACAACGGCTTTACCGCAGTGATGGGCGCCAAGGAGGACTACAACGATCTTGCTGGTACCCTCATGCCGCGTTACAGCGGGCTCATCAGCGACACGTTCTTCGACGGCAAGTTTGGAGCGTTGTTTTCTGTCGCGTATACCAAGCGTGCCATTGTCGACGATGGCTCGAGCACAGTGCGTTGGATGAACGGTCAGCAGATACAGACCGACCCCACCAAACCTAATCTCGGCGGCCTGGTCGACAGCCCGGGCAACCAATTCAAGACTCTCGGCCCGGGCTACACAGGCCCCAGCCTGGCTGCGTTGAATGCGGCCTTCCGCCCCCGGTTGGCGCGTTACGAGGAATACCACACGGACGAGAGCCGGCTGGGCATCAGCAACTCATTGCAGTTCAAGCCCACGGACAAGACGCTGATCAACTTAGACACGCTGTACGCGCAGCTGGACGGCACCCGCGAGGAGCAGCAGCTCGAGAACCCGACTTTCAGCAGTAACACCAATACCGCGACCGCGCCGGGTATCAACGGGGTCGTCGTTCGATCGGCTACGATCGTCGGCAATAACATCGTCGCAGGCACCTTCGACAACGTCGACATCCGTGCCGAGCATCGCTACGACGTCAACGATACGAAGTACCGGCAGCACGTGTTGAGCCTCGAGCAAGGCATCACGGACACCCTGAAATTCAACGGCCAGGTCGGTTGGTCGCAGTCCATCCTGACCAGCCCGCAGTCAACGACGCTCATTTGGGATATCTACGGCGTCAACGGCTATTCGTACGACTTCGGCAGCAATGCATTGAACAACCGGTTGCCCCTGCTGACGTATGGCAACGCGAACGTGACCGATCCGAATGCATGGAAGCTCACCCAGATCCGCGAGCGCCCCGGTGACGTTTTCAACACGTTCACCAACTACGAGGGTGACCTCGAGTGGACAGCCACGGATGCGGTCAAATTGAAGGTAGGTGGCGAGCTCAAGAAGTACGCCTTCAAGACGGATACCGTGCGCCGCACGAACGAGTCGCTGATTCCGGCCGCTGTTGCCGCCTTGTCGCCGGCCCAATATGGGCAGCTTGCGAGCTTGACCGGACTGGGTGACCTCCCGCAGGGCAGCGTCAAGACCTGGGCTGTTCCCGACCTCACCAAGGCCGCCTCGCTGCTTGGGCTGTATGATCCGGCAGTGTTCCCGCTGGGCATCACGGCCGCGCTCGGCAGCAACTTCAGTGTGTCCGAGAAGGACACGAGCGCGTTCACCCAGGCTGACTGGACCACACAGATGTTCAGCATCCCGGTCCGTGGAAGCCTGGGCGTACGCTGGGTGCACACTGATCAGAACTCGATCGGCTATACTACGATCAACAGTGTGTTGGTCTATGCTCCCGTCGAGCACACCTACAACGACGTTCTGCCGGCGTTGAACCTGGTCGCGGAAGTCACTTCCGATTTCCAGATCCGCCTCAGCGCCTCCAAGGTGATGTCGCGTGCCGGTCTTGCAAGCCTGAATCCGGGTGCCGCCGTGTCGTTCGCGGGGCAGAACAAGACCGTGACCTCCGGCAACCCGCAGCTCGATCCGATCCGCGGCAAGGCGTACGACCTCGGGTTCGAGTGGTACTTCGCCAAGGAGTCGCTGCTGAGCGCGGCGTTCTTCTACAAGAAGATCGATTCCTTCGTGGAGACTTCGCGTACGGTCACCAACTTTGCGGCGAGCGGTCTGCCCACCAGCCAGGCGATCGCTGCCTGCACGTCCGCGGGCAAGCCGACCGATGCTTCGTGTCTGGATGGCTGGACCGTCAGTGTGCCGACCAACACCCCGGGCGGCAATCTGAAGGGCGCAGAGCTGAGCTTCCAGCAGCCGTTCTCCTTCCTGCCGGCGCCGTTCAGCAACTTCGGGACGATCGTGAACTACACGTACGTGACGTCCAACATCAAGTATGTCAATACGAACGCGGTGCCCCAGGCCAACGTGCCGCCGTCATACGTCACCAATACGTTGTTAAACCTGTCGAAGAACGCGGCCAACGCCACGTTGTACTTCGACAACGGGACGTGGAGCGCGCGCGTATCGGGTGCCTATCGCAGTCCTTACCTGACGGCAGTACCGGGTGCGAACCTCAACGACGTGGAAGGCACGAAGCAGACGATCAACGTCGACTTTGCGTCGAGCTGGAGCGTCACCGAGAACTTCCAGCTGACGCTGGAGGCTTTGAACCTGACCAACCAGTTCCAGTACCAGTACGTGGATTCGGCGGGCAACCGCATGAACTACTACCACCAGCAGGGACGTGATTACCTGGTGGGCGCGCGGTACAAGTTCTAACCAGCTGACACCGCCGGCGTCATGGAACACCGGGATTTCTCCCGTCTGTTTCATGGCGCCTGCGGCGCCAAACTTTCCTGCCGGTCGCCGGGCGACCGGCGAGATGCAGCGGCGCGAGGCGCGCCGGGAAGAGGCGAACGGCGGGCTCTGCGCTAACTACCGGCGGCGAGGCCGTCGTAGGCGCGCGCGAGCGCGCTCGAGAAGATCTCGTTGCCCGCCAGTGATGGCGCAAACACCGTATCCAGGCCCAGAAACATCGGCAGATCCGCCGCGGCGCGGTTCTGGCAGGAACGGCCGATGTCATACAGCCGCCTGGCCAGCGGATCCACGACTTGTTCGCCATCGGCCGCCTTGCGGCGTACGAAATGCATCCAGGCGGCGATGGGCACACACAGTCTGTCTATCGGCCGTCCCGCCTGCAGATTGTCCTGCAAAGTGCCGAGCAGGCGGAAGGGCAGTTTCTGCGAGCCGTCCCAGGCGATCTGGGCGAGGGCGTGACGGATGGCCGGATTGTGGAAGCGCTTGAGGATGGCCTGGATGTAGAGGGCCAGATCCAGGCCGCGCGGCGCCTTGAGCGTCGGTAGTATGTCCCGCTCCATCATCGTTGCGATGAATGCGGCCAGGTCCATATCCTCCATCGCCTGGGTGACCGTCTCGTGGCCCGCCAGAAGGCCGAGGTAAGCGAGCGAGGAATGTGCACCGTTCAACAGGCGCAGCTTCGCGCGGTCATAGGCTTCAACATCGTCTGTGACGATGACCCCGGCGCTCGCCCAGTCGGGAATGTCGGCGGCGCTGCGATCCTCGATCACCCATTGCACGAAGCCTTCGCGTTGTACGGGCCAGCGATCCGTCATGCCCAGAACTTCGGCGACGCGGTCCCGCAATGCATCGGTCGTCGCCGGAGTGATGCTGTCGACCATGGTGCGCGGAAAAGCGACCTTTTCCTCGATCCAACGCGCCAGGTTGCGGTCGCCGGCTTCCGCAAGTTGCTGTACCGCCCGGGCGAGGCGGGTTCCGTTGTCAACGAGGTTGTCGCAACTGACGATGGTCAGCGGGCCGATGCCATTCGCGCGCCTGCGCTTCAACGCCTCGACGAGGTATCCGATCAGACTCGTCGGAGAGTGGGGTGAGCGCAGGTCGCGCCGGATATCCCCGTGGGCCATGTCGAGATTGCCGTCCGCGCCGAGACAGTATCCCTTCTCGGTAACGGTGATGGTCACAACGCGCGTCCGTGGCGCGCACAACTGTTCCAACACCGTCTCCGGATCTTCCGGGGCTACGAGAGTCTGTTTCAGTGCTCCGATGACCTGGTACGAAGTTGATCCATCGAGAGCGGCCAGTGTGTACAGCCCATCCTGCGGGACCAGGGCATCGCGCAGGTCAGTGCTGCGAAGTGAGACCGCACAGATGCCCCAGCGCGGATCGCTCGCGAGCAGCTTCTCCACGAACCATGCTTGATGGACGCGGTGAAATGCACCGGGTCCGAAATGCACGATGCCGATGTCAACCGTCCTGCGATCGTAGGCGGGCCGCCTGACCTCACGTGACACGCGCGCGAGGTTTGCTTGCGAGAGGAATTCGGCCATTAAAGGACTACACCGGTCTTCCAGATGGCAATGTCGCGCTCGTCATTGAGCTCGTTGCGGGCAGGCTTGCCCGAGGCAGTCTCAATGACCAGCTGCATGAGCTCGCGCGCAGCTTCGTCCATGCTCGCGCCCTCCAGTACCTGTCCGGCGTCGAAGTCGATCCAGCGCGGTTTCTTTTGAGCCAGCGCGGAAGTTGAGGCTATCTTGAGTGTGGGCACCGGGAATCCCAGGGGCGTTCCGCGACCTGTGGTGAACAGCAGAATGGTGGCGCCGGCTGCCACGAGCGCCGTCGAAGAGACTGCATCGTTGCCGGGGGATTCGAGCAGTGCCAGTCCTGGCCGGCTGGCGCGGTGTCCGTACAGCAGTACCTGGCTCACGGGCGCTCTACCGCCCTTTTGCACGGCGCCGAGGGATTTCTCCTCGAGCGTGGTGATACCGCCTGCAATGTTGCCCGGTGACGGATTTTCGTAGATGGGCTGGCCGTGATCCAGGAAGTATTGTTTGAAGCTGTTGACCAGGGACACCACGTCTGCGAACACGTGTGCGTCCACGGCCCGGCGCATCAACAGTTGCTCCGCGCCGAACACTTCGGGGATCTCCGTGAGTATCGGTGTTCCACCGGCCGCTGAAACCTGGTCGGCGATGCGGCCCACGAGGGGGTTGGCCGTGATGCCGCTGAAACCATCCGAGCCGCCACACTTGAGGCCGATGGACAGGCTGGACAACGGGCAAGGCTCACGCTCATCGCACGCCGCTATCTGCACGAGCTCGGCAAGCGCGGTCAATCCATCTTCGATCTCATCGTCGCTGGCCTGCGCGTTGAAGGATCGGAGCCGTGACCTGTCGTAGTCGCCGGCTTCCGCCAGCAATTTCGTCAGCTGGTTGGATTCACAACCCAATCCCACGACGAGCACACCGCCCGCGTTGGGATGCATGATGAGGGACGCAAGAATTCTGCGGGTGTGCGCGAGGTCATCCCCGAGCTGGGAACATCCGAACGGATGTGTCAGCGCATGAATGCCATCAACATGGCCGGCGTACCGTTCGGCGCCGAGGCGCGCAATCCGTTCTGCCGTCCGTGTAACACAACCAACAGTCGAGACAACCCAGATTTCGTTGCGTGTGCCAACGCGCCCGCCGGCACGGCGGTAGCCCATGAACTGCAGCGGCTGCTCGAGCCCCAGCGCGGTCGCGCGCACGGGTGAAGCGGGTTGGTATTCGTATCGATTGAGGCCCGTCAGCAGCGTTGTCAGATTGTCGGTGTGGACGAGCGAGCCGGCGGGGATGTCGCGCTTTGCCTCGCCGATCGGCCAGCCGTACTTGCGCACCGGGGTGCCGGCGCTGATCTTGCGGATGGCCAGCTTATGTCCGCGGGGAATCAGCTCGCGGATGTAAAGGGAGGCGCCGCCGGAACCACCTGGATCGCTCAAAGCGACGGTCTCGCCCGGCTCGAGTTGTCGCAAAGCGACGACGACATCGTCGTCCGGATCGATGCGATGCACGGCGGGGGTGAAATGGGTTTGCATGCTTCGGATAAGAGGCTCGGCGCGAGAAAGTTGCGCACTGCAACGCTCTTGCCGCGGGAAACCGGTGTCATTTAAAGGGGCCGGTCTCCTTTTGTCCAGCCCCCGTTTGACGCGTACACTGCGGCAGCCTTTGCACCTGACGCAAGGCGCGAGCACTACCAGCATGCCCAAAACAAGAACATCCGGCACCAGGGGGACTACGCCTGAATCGGCGGCGTTGAAGGGAGCCGCAAGCCTCAACGGCCGCAGGGCCACCATCAACGACATCGCCCGGCTCGCCAACGTGTCGAAGAAGACTGTTTCGCGGGTGATCAACCAGTCGCCCTTCGTCAAGGACGCCACGCGCGCCAAGATTGATGCAGTCATTCAGCAGATCGGCTACGCGCCCGATCCGCAGGCGCGCGGCTTGGCGTTCCGGCGTTCGTTTCTGATCGGCTTGATCTACGACAACCCCAACGCGCAGTACATTGTAAACATCCAGGACGGCGTTCTGGATGCGCTGCGCGGCTCAGGGTTCGAGCTGGTCGTGCACCCCTGCGATCGGTTGAATGAGGACTTCCTGCCAGGTATCCGGCGTTTCATCGAGCGACAGAAACTGCACGGTGTGGTCCTGTTGCCTCCCATTTCCGAAGATCAGACGCTTGCGCAGGCATTGCGGGAGATCGATTGTCAGTACGTGCGCGTGGCATCCGTTCGACTCGACAATACGTCCCGCTCAATCTTATGTAACGACCGCGAAGCGACCGGCGAGGCTGCGAATTACCTGGAGGCGTTGGGCCATCGCCGTATCGGACTGATTGCGGGTCCGCCTCAATACCGATCCGCTCACGAGCGGGCGCTTGGATTCACGACGGCGCTCGAGGCGCGCGGTGTGACCATTCCGCCCGAGATGATCGTGGAGGGCGCTTATACATTCGACTCGGGTGTGGCCTGCGCCGAGGCGCTCCTGGCCCGCCGGCCGCGCCCTACGGCGATCTTTGCCTGCAACGATGAGATGGCAGCGGGGGTGTACAAGGCGGCGTACCGCCTCAAGATCCCGATCCCCGAGGAGCTCTCCGTGGTGGGATTCGATGACAGTCCGCTGGCGACGCGACTGACGCCTTCGCTGACCACCATTCGAATGCCCATTCGCGACATGGGACGGCTGGCGGCCTCTAAGCTCATCCCCGTCAAGGCGCCGGACGAAGTGGATACGGCGGTGGTTACGCGGGTCACTCTCCACCTGATCGTGCGCGACTCTTCCCAGCCCCCCAAGAGCTAGAAAATCGCCGAATTGAGCGATTCGCCGCGGATGCGAAACCGGTCGTGCAGCGCATCGAATGACACCGGTTACCATCGAGCCATGCCGCGGGGTATGATTCTGGGTCACATATGCCAAAAAAACTGGTTCTTCATGCCGACCGGCTGTTTCCGGCCGACCCGGCGGTCCGGGCAATAGCACGGCGCCTGTACGGGGCCGTTCAGGATCTCCCCATCATCAGCCCGCACGGCCATACGGACCCGGCCTGGTTCGCGGACAATGAGCCCTTCGGCAACGCTGCCGAGCTGCTCCTGGCTCCCGATCACTACCTGTACCGGATGCTGTACAGCCAGGGAATTGCGCTGGCCAGCCTGGGCGTCCCGAGCCGGAAGGGTTCTTCGGAGGCGAACCCCCGCGAGGCATGGCGAGTTCTCGCCCGCAATTTCCATTTGTTCCGCGGTACACCCTCGGCGCTGTGGCTGAGCCATGTATTCAGCGTGGTGTTCGGACTCGATGTCGTACTGGAGGAGAAGACCGCCGATCATTACTTTGATGTGATCGGCGCGGCCTTGCGCACGGAGGCTTTCCGGCCGCGGGCGCTCTTCGAGCGGTTCAACATCGAGGTACTGGCGACCACCGAGTCGCCACTCGACCCGCTTCTTCAGCACCGCAAGATCCGGGAGAGCGGCTGGCGCGGACGGGTCGTTACGACCTACCGGCCGGATGTCGTGATCGATCCTGAGCACGAGCAGTTTCGGGGCGCGCTGGCGCAATTCGGTGAGTTGACCGGTCAGGACGTTCACAGCTGGGGCGGATATCTCAATGCGCACCGGCTGCGCCGTGCCGAGTTTGCGCGCGCCGGTGCTACTGCGACGGATCACGGTCATCCAACGGCTCGCACCGCCGACCTCGGGCAAGCCGAATGCGAGCGCTTGTTCGCGCGTGTACTCTCCGGCCGGTTCACGCCGGACGAGGCGGAGTTGTTCCGGGCGCAAATGCTGCTCGAAATGGCGCGTATGAGCCTGGACGACGGGCTAGTCATGCAGATTCACCCAGGCGCGTTCAGGAACCACAATCTCTGGCTGTCCGAACAGTATGGGCGCGACAAAGGCGCGGACGTGCCCATGCCTACCGAATATGTCAACGCGCTGAAGCCGTTGCTCGATAGGTTCGGAAATGATGCGCGGCTGTCGATCATTCTGTTTACGCTGGACGAAACGACGTATAGCCGTGAGCTCGCGCCGTTGGCCGGCCACTATCCTGTTTTGAAACTCGGCCCCGCCTGGTGGTTCCACGACAGCCCGGAAGGGATGCTGCGGTTCCGCGAGCAAACGACGGAAACGGCCGGGTTCTACAACACTGTTGGATTCAACGACGATACACGCGCTTTCCTTTCCATCCCCGCGCGGCACGATGTTGCGCGCCGGGTGGATTGTTCCTTCCTCGCGCGCCTGGTTGCCGAGCATCGTCTGGACGAGGACGATGCAGCCCTGGTGGCGGAGGATCTGGCTTATCGCCTGCCGAAGGCCGCTTACCGACTTTAGACTTTACGGCACCGGAGACATACCCATGCAGGTCAAGGTTCTACAGGCTACGCACCCCGACATGATCGTCGGGCTGAGCACGCAGATGCTGCGCAGCTACTATCTGCTCACCGACATGTTCGCCCCCGACGATATCCGGCTGAGCTACAGTCACGTCGAGCGGCTGATTGCCGGAGGGGCCACGCCTGCTCACAAGCCCTTGAAACTCGAAGCCGTGCGCGAAGCCGGCTCCAATCCGTTTCTCGCGCGCCGCGAGCTGGGCGTCATCAATATCGGCGGACCCGGCAAGATCACCGTGGACGGGCGGGCTTATCCGATGAAACCCCGCGATGGCCTGTATGTCGCCATGGGCAGCGCGGACGTGATCTTCGAATCGAACGATGCTGCGAACCCGGCGAAGTTCTACCTCGTGAGTGCCTCGGCGCACGCCCGCTTTGACACGGTCAAGATCTCGATCGAGGAGGCGAAGCCGATGAAGCTCGGCTCGCAGGATACTTCCAACCAGCGCACGATCTACCAGTACATCCACCCGGATGTCGCCCGGTCGTCGCAGCTGCTGTTGGGTTTGACCTCGCTGGAGGCGGGCAGCATCTGGAACACGATGCCGTGCCACCTGCATGACCGGCGCTCGGAGACTTATTTCTATTTCGACATGAAGCCGGACGACCGCGTATTTCATTTCATGGGACAGCCCACTGAGACACGTCACATCGTGGTGGCGAACGAACAGGCGGTAGTCTCGCCGCCGTGGTCGATTCACATGGGCGCGGGCACGAGCCGCTACTCCTTCATCTGGGCCATGGCCGGCGACAACCAGGACTACAAGGACATGGATCCGGTCCCGACGCCCACACTGCGATGAGTCATCCAGAACTTTTTTCGCTGGTGGGGCGCACGGCGCTCGTCACCGGGGCCAACACGGGCATCGGGCAGGGAATTGCGCTTGCGTTGGCGAGTGCCGGCGCGGATATCGTCGCCGTGGGCCGGTCCTCGCCGGACGAGACTGCTGGAATGGTTCGCGCCGCCGGGCGCCGCTTTCACAGCATCGAAGCTGACCTGGGCTCCGCGTCGCATTCGGGTGAGATCGTTCAGCAGGCGGTCGAGCATTTCGGCGCGGTGGATATTCTCGTCAACAACGCGGGAATCATCCGGCGTAACGATGCTCTCGAATTTTCCGAGAGCGATTGGGATGCCGTGATGAACGTCAATCTGAAGACGGCGTTCTTCCTGTCGCAGGCGGCGGCTCGACACATGCTCAAGCTGGGACGCGGCGGCAAGATCATCAATATTGCCTCCATGCTGTCATTCCAGGGCGGCGTTCGTGTCGTGTCGTACACGGCGAGCAAGAGCGGCATTGCCGGGATGACGCGAATCCTCGCCAACGAGTGGGCGGCGAAGGGAATCAACGTCAACGCCATCGCGCCTGGTTACATAGCAACCAACAATACGACTGCGCTGCGCAACGACGAAACGCGCAACCGTGAGATCCTCGGGCGCATTCCCGCCGGGAGGTGGGGCAAACCCGAAGATCTCGGGGGCGCCACAGTATTTCTGGCGTCACGCGCGTCCGATTACATGCATGGCACGATCATCCCGGTTGATGGGGGATGGCTCGCCCGTTAGCGCGGTCTTTGCCCGCTGCGTTGGACGGTTCCGCAGCGGGCCGGGTGCCCGACCCGCTGCTCTGTTGCCGGCACCGACTCAACCTGCAGCGTTGCGTTGCGTTTTGCTCCGGTGGAGTGCGGTCAGTGCGCTCGCACCCACTTTCGCTACGGCATCATCCACCGCACGGTCGTAGCACCGCTGATACGCTTCCCACGCCGGCTGCTCGCGTAGGTCAGGCGCGTGGCAAACCATCCGGGCAGCCCGCTTTATGCGCCGATAAAGCCTGTTTGCGCCCTCGGCCTCCGTCACGTCCGCTGTCACATAACTGAGATGTATTGACTCCTCGGTCTGCGCGGCCGCGATTGCACCTGTTGCCATGAAGGCTGCCGTGCAGAGCAGCACTGTCGTTAAAGGCGCTGCGGTCAGCCGGATCAAGGGCTGGCCGCCCGCCCGACGTTTGCGATTGATGAGGCTCATCACTCTCTCCTCTTGCGCAGGCGTTCGCCTGCTCAGGTAGATCCAGGGAGTGCCTCGCGGCACACCCGTGCAACGCAGGCGTTGCACCCTCGCATTGGATTGACGCTCGTTTCATTGACCAACGTGCGTATAGATGCGGCATCTGCCGGTGGGGTTTGCTCATCCGGTCGTGGAGCGGAGGCGCTTTGGCTCACCTGCGACGAACCGTCGCGTAGAATGGGTGAAGTGAAGAGACATAAAGCACGTGAGCTGGATTCGCTGACCCGGCGTATTTCGGACCTCGACCCGAGCAGCATCGACTCGCTTTACGGGCTCGAGCCCGTGTACGAGCCTGGAAAGGGGCTGCCGGGGCTGCTGCCCGAGGAATTCGTCGCAGTCCAATGCCCTTATTGCGGGGAACGGTTGGAAACTCGCGTTGATCTGACTGCCGATGAGCCCTCGTATATCGAGGATTGCCAGGTCTGCTGCCGTCCGATCGAATTCACTGTCGAGCGCGAGCAGACGGGCGCGCTGCTGGCTGTCAGGGTGCAGCGGGTAGATTGACGACCTCCTGCCTTTTCATCCATGCACCAACGGTCCTTGCGCACTGTCCTGCTGATCCAGGCGATCGAAGAGACCGATCGTGCCGGTGAGGTGATTGCACTCGCCGACCGGGCGGACGCGTCGCGGGCGGTGGTGCGGGAGTCGTCGAAGTTATCGGAGGCCCGTTTGCGCGCGGCGCAGGCGAGTGTGCCGCAGCCTCCGGGAGCGCCGCGGGCCGGTGAAGCGCCACGGCGCGACGGAGCGCAACCGCCGGGCGAGACGCCGCCGCCGGGAGAGGCGCAGACCACACCGCTACTGTCGCCTCAGGTGGAGACCTTTCTTGTCAGGCGCGCCGAGCGCCTGCTCGATCGTCTAAGCACGCGCTCGCCCGCGGTCGTGCATATCCTCGCTCTCGCGGGTGGCGTCACCTGGTTGGGGCGTTTCGTGCTGCTCCTGGCCATCGCGGCCGGCGTGTCGCTCTCGGCTCTCGATGGCAGCCGCCGTATCAACATCCTGGCCTTCCCGCTCATCGGCCTCATCGCCTGGAACCTGTTCGTATACGTTGTGTTACTCGTGACCTGGATCAGGACCCGTGGCCGCCCTGCCATGGGATTTTGGTCGGCGGCGGTGTACGAGCGCTGGATTGGCGGGCGCATCGAATCTCTGATGCGGCACTCCACCCGCTACAACGTGCCGCTGTCGACAGGCCTACGGCGATTCGCAGCGGAATGGGGAACGCTCTCCCGGCCAATACTGTTCTTGCGGGCAAAGCGCCTGCTGCATCTCGCGGCGGCGCTGCTGGCGATCGGGCTCATCGTCGGCTTGTACGTTCGCGGAATCGCGTTGCGCTATGAAGCGGGATGGGAGAGCACGTTCCTTGGTCCACGCAGTGCGTACGCGCTGGTGTCGGTGTTGTACGGGCCCGCTTCCGCCCTGTCGGGCATTTCATATGGATCACCCGGCGAAATTGCCGAATTGCGCTGGACCGCTACCGGTGGCGGTGGCGATGCCGCACCGTGGATTCATCTGATTGCGATCACAGCCGTGCTGTACATCGTGTTGCCTCGTCTGCTGGCGGCGGCGGTCGCCTCGCTGAAGTTGTGGAGATCTTCCCGGCGTGCTCCCATTCCGGGTTCTCTCATCGGCTACGCTCGAACACTTGTCATGGGTGTTGGTAGCGGCACTGCCGGTGAGATTGCGAGTGTCGTTCCGTACGCCTACGAGCCCAAAGCCCCTTCCGTCGCAGGCCTCGAGTCGCTACTGGCCGCAACACTCGGCGCCAACCTCAAAGTCGAGGTGCGCGATCCAGTCCGTTATGGGGATGAGGAAACGGTTGCCGCCCGCCTGGCCGCAACCGGTGCGACATGGCATGTAATCCTGATGACGCTTGCATCGACCCCCGAAGTCGAGAATCACGGCGCATTCCTCACCGCCTGGCGCGATTGGCTCGCCCGGAATGCCACTTCGTCGCCTCTGCTCATCCTGATCGATGAAGGTCCGTACGCCGCGCGGATGCGGGGCGAGGCTGCCTTCGAACAACGCGTGCAGGAGCGGCGCAAGTTGTGGCGCGAGTTCGTTGCGGGATACGGTTTGCGCGCGAGCTTTGCGGATCTCATCCAGATCAAACCAGGCGCTGCCTCCGAGATCAATGCACGTGACGAAGCCCGTGCAGCACTGTGGACCGCGGGCGAACGGGCGTGAGCGAAGCTGACAAGATCAATGTCAGCCTCCTTTCGCATACCAACGTAGGCAAGACGACTCTTGCGCGCACGCTTCTGCGCCAGGACATCGGCGAGGTGGGCGATCGGGCGCACGTGACCGAAGTCGCCGAAAGCCACGTATTGATCGAGTCACCTGCGGGCGATTCGTTGATCCTGTGGGACACGCCGGGATTCGGTGACAGCACCCGGGTGCTCAAGCGCTTGAAGCAGGGTGAGAAGCCGGTTGGCTGGTTCCTGTCACACATGTGGGACCGATTCGCGGACCGGCCGTTCTGGTGCAGTCAGCAAGCCATGCACAACGCGCGGGATACCAGCGATGTCATTCTGTACGTCGTGAATGCGGGCGAGCAGCCGTCATCTGCGGGTTACATCGACGCCGAGATGCGCATCCTGGGTTGGACAGGCAAGCCTGTCATTCTGCTTTTGAATCAACTCGGCCCGCCGCGCGATGCCGCGCAGTCACAGGCCGACGTCGTCCAGTGGCAGACGCACATTGCTCAATACAAATGGGTCGAGATGGTTCTGCCGTTCGATGCATTCGCGCGCTGTTGGGTTCAGGAAGGCACTCTGCTTGCGCACGTGCAGCGTCTGCTGAGCCCGCAGCGGCAGCCCGCCTTCGAGAGATTGCGCGAGTCCTGGCGGGAGCGAAACCTCGCGGTCTTCAGGGAGTCGATGCAGGCGCTGTCCGAGCAGCTTGCCGCGGCCGCTACGGATGCGGAGTCCCTGGAGGAATTGGATCTTCAGGGCAAGGCGCGAGCGTGGCTCGGTGCTGTCGCGACGGGTGCCGAGCGCACCGATGCGCGGCTCGAGCGGGCACAGAGCGACCTCGCACGTCGCCTCGACCGGCGTATCCGGGATACCACTGAGAAGCTCGTACAGCTGCATGGACTGTCTGGCAGAGCGACTGACGAGGTTCTGAAACGCATGGGCAGTGAATTTGCCATCGATCGTCCGGCGGATGCTGACAAGGCCAGCGTTCTCGGAGGTCTCGTGTCGGGAGCCCTTGGCGGGCTCGCGGCGGACCTGGGAGCGGGCGGCCTGACTTTCGGCGCAGGCGCATTGATTGGCGGCGTGTTGGGTGCTTTTGGCGCCCGCGGCCTGGCGAAAGCCTACAACCTTGCCCGCGGTGCGAACACGGGAACAGTACGTTGGTCGCGGGAGTTCCTGTTCGCTCGCGTCGCGGCGGCTCTCATGCGATACCTTGCGGTTGCGCATTTTGGCCGCGGGCGGGGCGAGTTCGTTTCGGGGGTGGCGCCGGCGCACTGGCAAGAGGCCGTGAGCCAGGCGCTCGTGCGCCGGCGAGCGAGCCTGGATGCCCTGTGGGCTGGCTCCGTATCGGCCGGTCAGGCTGCGACGGCTGCCGGCCTGTTGCCCCTCATCAAGCAGAGTGCTCAGGAAGTGTTGATTCAGCTGTATCCCGACGTGCCCTTCTTCAAATAGTCCACACTTCAAATAGCCCGCATTTTTCCAAGAACCAAGACTCAACGAGGTGATCATGTCTTCAAGGATCCACCGCGGTCGCGTTGCTATGGCTGCTGCCATGGTCACCGTGACTGCAGTCCTCATCGCAGCCGCAGGATGCTCCCGTCAGCCGCCGCCCGCGCCCGTTCCGCCCCCACCCGATCCGACCGCCACCGCGCGTGCCGCCTGGAACGACTTCGCTGACCGCTTCATCGAGGGTTACTTCAAGAGTCACCCGTTCTTCGCAGTGCAGTCCGGGCGCCATGAGTTCGACGGCCAGATGCCTGACTGGAGCGCGGCGAGCCTTCAGAAGGAAATCGACCGCCTGAAGCTGCTGCGCACCCAGGCCGAAGGTATCAGCGCTGAACCGCTCGAGCCGGCACAGCGGCTCGAGCGTGACAACACATTGAGCGTCATCGACAGCGATCTGTTCTGGCTGGAGCAGGCGCGGGCACCATTCAAGAACCCTGCGTGGTACATCAACAGTCTCGATCCCGAGGTGTATCTCAGTCGCGAATACGCACCACTGGAAAAACGGCTGACCGGCTACCTGGGATATGCGCGCGCCATTCCACAACTGACCGCCCAGATCCGGGCCAACCTGCAGACGCCCCTGCCGAAGCCTCTCATCGAGCGGGGAATTGCCGGGTTCGGTGGCTTCGCGGAGTTCTTCCGCAACGATGTGCCGAAGGTGTTTGCCTCGATCAAGGACGAGCAGGCGCAGAAAGACCTGAGCGCTGCCAATTCGGCCGCCGCCAAAGCCATGGAAGATCTGAAGACGTGGCTGGTATCGGAGCGCAAAAACGGCACGGATTCGTTCGCGCTGGGCGAGACCCTCTACGCGGCAATGTTGAAACAGACTGAGCGTGTTGATGTTCCGATAGCCGACCTGGAAGCCATCGGACGTGCGGACCTCGAGCGGAACACGGCCGCACTGAAGGCCGCCTGCGAGGAGTTTCTGCCGAAGGGGACCATCCGCGCGTGTATAGACAAGATGAGTGCGAACAAGCCCAAGGGTGGCGCCGTGGAAGGCGCTCGGGCGCTGTTGAAGGATTTGAAGGCCTTCATCGTCCAGAAGGATATCGTCACAATCCCGGGAACCGAGGAAGCGCTCGTCGCCGAGTCTCCGCCCTACAACCGTGGGAACTTCGCGTACATCACCATCCCCGGCCCGTACGAGAAGGGGGTGGCTTCCGTCTATAACATCTCACCCCCCGATCCGAAATGGACCCCGAAGGAGCGGCAGGCCTACATCCCCGGCATCGCCAGGCTGAATTTCACCAGCGCGCATGAGGTGTGGCCAGGGCACTTCCTGCAGTTCCTGCATGCCAACCGCAATCCCTCCAAGATCGCCGCCCTCTTTGTGGGGTATGCCTACGCAGAGGGTTGGGCGCACTACTGCGAGGAGATGATGTGGGAGGAGGGATATGGCAACGGCAGCGCCGAGATCCATATCGGGCAGCTCACGGATGCCCTGCTGCGAGACGTCCGCTTCCTCTCATCGATCGGGATGCACACGCGTGGCATGACGCTGGCACAGTCAGAGAAGATGTTCCTGGAGAGTGCGTATCAGGATCCGGGCAACGCACGGCAACAGGCTGCGCGCGGTGCCTACGATCCTGCTTATCTCAACTACACGCTCGGCAAGCTGATGATCCGCAAGTTGCGCGCGGATTGGGTGGCTCAGAAGACTTCCGGCGATGCCAAGGCGGCGCCGATGAAGGACTGGAAGGCTTTCCACGACGCATTCCTCTCGTACGGCGGGCCACCGATCCCTCTGGTTCACAAAGCTATGGTCGGCGACAAGGGCTCACTGTTCTGAGACAGCCGATTCGAGAAATGTGAGCCGGCCTGCCGCGCCGTCCAGGCGGACGCGGACGCCCAACGGTACCGGCTCGTTGACATCGCCGTGGCCGATCGGAAAACCCGCTACGCAGGGGAGTCCGGTCGCCACGGCGAGTTCCCTCAGCAAGTCCTTGCTGGTGTAACTCACTTCCTGTTGCGCGCGATGTTCGCGCTCCTCGCAGTCCGTGAACGATCCCAGCGCAATCCCACTGACTTTGCGGAACACACCTGCGAGTTCCAGATGCGTCCACATGCGGTCGAGTCGGTAAGGGCGCTCGCCGACGTCCTCCAGTAGCAGGATCGCGCCGTCGAGGTTCGGCATGAACGGCGTTCCAAGCAGCCGTGTGAATACAGACAGGTTTCCACCGAGCAGAGGTCCCTCGGCGATTCCTTCCACAAAGGTGGTGCTTCCATGCAAGGGCTGGGCGGGCGAGCTGGATTCGAGCAGGGAGAAGAGCCGCTCGCTGGTGGCTTGGCCCAATCGGCCCAACTGGGTCAGGACGGGTCCGTGGATGCTGACGAAACCATGTCGCTGTTGCCATTGGTGGAGGGCGGTGATGTCGGAAAAGCCGATGATGGGCTGGCCCAGGGTGGGTGGGGCTGGCTCGGGCTTCGCCGGGCGTGCAGATTCCAGTCTCTGCAGAAGCCGCATAGCTCCATAGCCGCCGCGGGCACAGAAGATGGCACGTATGGATGGATCGGCGAAAGCGCGATTCAGCTCCGCGAGCCGGCGCGCATCGTCGCCCGCCAGGTATCGGTGGCGCCGGAAAATTCCCGGGTCGTATTGAACGCGATAGCGGGCGGCAACAATGGCGAGCCCGGCGTCGAATGACTCGCGGTCGAAAGGCCCGGCTGGCGCGACGACCGCGACCGGGTCGCCGGGGTGAAGCGGGCGCGCCTTATGAAAAATCGTCTGAGGTGCCAGGCGTGGGCCGATCAGTCTGACAGGGCTTTCAGATCGCGCATCAGCGATGCACGACCCCGGTCCAGCTGATCCAGCCGTTGGGCGGCGTCACGCAGTGCGATGATGTTTTTCACCGGCGCATCGTGAAGGCGCCTGTAGGTGTTGCGTGCCGCCAGCCACTGGCGAGTCGTCGTGGCATAACGGGCCGCAAGCTCGCGGCGCATGGTGATGATGGCTAAAGGGCTGGCGTGCATCATTTCTCAGTCCTATGCGGGCCCCTGACTGGGCCGTTGAGCGCGAAGAATGCCGTCGAGTCATTACAGCTATGCGACAAAAGGCTGATTCGTCAACACACGAGTGCGGATTTATCACATGGACAGCTGGCTGGAGCGAACGTTCATCACATTCTACATCGAACCAACTTCGCGGAAAATCCGATCACCGCGTCCGGGGTTTGATCCGTAACCTGAACGGTGCCGCGTTGCGAACCTGGGGCCGCCAAGCGAGCACTTCGCCGGTGTGCAGACTAACCGGATCCATGCCCGGGGTCGGTGTCGCCGTCATCTGACAGAATTCACGGATCATCTGCTGAGGTGAGTTGCCTGTCGCGAGCAACAGGTTCACCTCGGCCAGGGCCGATGGCTCGAGCAGGCTCGGCCGCGCCGTGATCTGCAGCACACTCGGTGTCTGCTGCCCTTCCGCTGGCGCCTGTTCGCTGTCTATCACCAACCAATGGGGCCGGCCGGTTCGCTCGCGCAGCTCCGTGAGGTGGGGCAACAACTTGGCGAAAAACGATCGGCGTTCCGTGACTTGCAGCCCCGACAGGTTGATGACACCGCTTTGATCGGGGCTTCTGAACAGCTTCAGGATCTCCTCAACGCTGGGTGGACGGGTGCTGGCGCCGAGCGACACGGCGCCCGCTAGCGTTTCGTAGTAGCCGTCGGGATCGACGACGCAAAACGTGTATCCAGCTTCGCACAGTCCCTCCAACAGGGTGGCGGCTAGTGCCGACTTGCCGCTGCCTGCCGTGCCGGTCAGCAGGACGTTTTCGCCGTACGGGCGGATGCGCACCTCGCGCTCGTCGGAGTCCATGCCCAGCAGAATGTGATGCCGGGTGAGCTCGGGCTCATGTGAGGCAAGGTCATCGTGGAGCAGGGCGCTAATCAGCTCTGTTACTCCGGCACCGCGTGCGCCAGTGGTGACGAAATCTGCCGCTTCCTTGAGTGTCGGTAGCGCATTGGCGACTGCAATGCCGCATTCGCACAAAGCGAGCAGGGCGTGATCGTTTTCCGCATCGCCGACGCCGACGGCGTTGTGGGGAGACAGTCCCATCCTTTTGAGTGCATGCGCGAGGCCGGTCGCCTTGTTCACGCCCGCCGGGAGAATCATGACGGCGCCTTTGTTGAAGATCACCTGCAATTCGAGTCCGCGCTCCTTAATGGTTTCCAGCACTTCGGTCTCGTGCGGTTCCCATGTGGCGACTATGACGCGTCCGACGGATATCGGGCCCACGCCGCGGGCGCGCAGCGCGGCGACGAATGAATCGGGTGGGCGCTGGGCCAGTCGTGTCTCTTTGCGCGTTGAGGGCTCATAGAGAAGTGCGCCGTTTTCGGCGACGACGTATTCGAACAGGTCGAGGTATGGGCAGACGGTTTGCAGCTGATCCAGCTCACGGCCGGTGACCAGCACGGGACGGCGCCCCGAGGCGATGAGGCGCTCGAGGGCGGCAGCGGTTTCCGGGAAAACCTGGCCCTCGGTGGCGAGGGTTCCATCGTAGTCACAGCAGAGAGCTAGGTAGCGCATGAGGGTTAGGCGAGCAAGTTGCATTCCGGCGGGAGGGAGGGAGGAGGGGAATGTACGCGGGAGGGTGGGTGCGCGCGAAGGGCAATTTGGGGACCCGCGCGGGCAGGATGAGCGCGCGTCGGAGGCATGGGCATATGAGGAGGCGCGGGCACAGGAGGGGGCATGGGGCGCATATGAGGAGTTATGCGGGCATTCGCGCGCCCCAGCGAAGATCAATGGGGGTTCTCCGACGGGCGCCCTGCGGGAGGTCAGGAGCCGGAGTTTTGTCCTACACCGCCGGGCTCGATCCCTGTACCTAACGTGGCTGGCACGCGCACGCCGGAGATGCGCTCCTTTGTCTTCGCTGGGACGCGCCTTCCGACGCGTGCGCCGAACTGCGCGGATTGCGCTACTAACCGCAGCGTTGACGCGTGTCTAGAGAGATTTCGGAGCGAGCTCGCGCGACGTGGGAGCGCCACTCGTATGTCCGGCTGTCGGGCGTGTGCCCCGCACAT
>JAQGOF010000185.1 GCA_028293745.1 Gammaproteobacteria bacterium
GTCGCAGGAGATCTTCATCGGCCACCGCACCGCGCACCTTCGCAAGCCGCACTGCAGCCGACACCAGCTCGAGCGCACGCGCCGGACGCAAATCCTCCGGTACACGCTGTCCTTCGCTCATGTAGGAGGCGGGCAACCTGGCCCGGATGAGAACCGAAAGCAGACCGCCGAGGCTCGCCGCCTCGTCGATTTTCGTGAGTACGCAGCAAGAGGGGTTCGCGGGTGCGAAGTGCTTCACCGCTTCCTCGATCGAGCCGGCCTGGGTGCTGGCCGCGAGGACCAGGGCTGTCTCGAGTTTCGAAGCCGAGTTGGAGAGTACCGCCAGGCGGCTGTTGAGCTGCGCATCACGCACGCTCGAGCCGGGTGTATCGATGAGAATGAGGCGCTCATTCAGGCGTGAGAGCAGCGCTGGCAGATGTTCGAACTTCTCGGGTGTGTATACCGGCACACCCAGCAGTTGGGCAAGGGATTGGAGTTGGTCCTGTGCGCCGAGTCGCACTGAGTCCCCGGCAACCAACGCGATGTCGCGCGGCCCGTGTCGCAGCACCCAGCGTACGGCGATCTTCGCGAGCGTCGTCGTCTTGCCGACACCGGTGGCTCCGGCGAATGCAACACGGCCTCCATCGTCCAGCCAGCGGTCGCCGGTGACCTTCAGGTATTGGGACAGGCCGGCGATGGTGAAGCGGCGGGCAAATGTGAGCTCGGTGTCTTCCGGAAGCTGTCTGACCAGGTGCTCGGCCAGATCCTGTGTAATGCCGATCTCGGTCAGCTCACGCAGAATCTCGGTATGGACGGGCGCGCGCCGCGTCAGGTCGTTCCATGCGAGATGCGCAAGTTGGGTCTCGAGCATGCGGCGCAGAGTTTTCAGCTCGTTGCCCATCGCTTCGGTAGCGGCAGGTGTTGGCGAAGCGGGCGCCTGGAACTCGGCGAACGCTGCCTTGACCTCGTTGGAGGCCAGTGGAGTGAGGGTGGCCTCGCGAACCTCCTCCACGGGGTCGTCGAATGCTGGCTCGGCGATAGGGGCTGCGTGAGCAATTACCGCTTCGCGCGCCGCCTCGGAAATCCAGTCGGCGTCGTATCCTGAGTTGTAGCGAGGCTCGTCCTGCATGGACGCTAACTCGTCATATGACGGCGCGGGCTCGGGAGCCGGCGCTTCCACCTGTTGAAAGGTAGCGACCTCTTGAAAGGTCGCAGCGGCCTCGGCCAGGTTTGTTCTGGATGCGCGGTGCGTAGTTAGCGCCAGCGCAGTCGGACTCAGTGTCGCAGCGGCGCGCTGCGGGCTCTGCGCGGCGGCGTGGCGCGCAGGACTCTGCGCGGGTACCGGGCGCGCAGGGGTGGGCGCAGCGCGCGTCGCGATGGGTGTAACCAGCGTCGCGTCAACTATCGCGCTGGGTGCCGCCATCGTGGCGCTGAATCCTCCGGCCTCCAGTGTAGTAGCGTCGAAGTCGACGGCGGCCGTCACTTCCACACCTTCGCCGGTGCGTCGCGACGACAGAATGACTGCGTCCTCGCCAAGTTGCTCGCGCACTGCGCGCAGCGCTTGGCGCATGTCACGAGCAGTATGTCGAATGATCTTCATCTATGCCCCACTCACTTTCCGACTGCGGTCACCAGACGCACCTTGCGGTTGTCCGGTATCTCATTCCAGGCGAGCACGTGCAGGTTCGGCAGACTCGAGCGCAGGAACCGCGTCAGGTTCTGCCGCAACTGCGGCGGAACGAGCAGCACGGCCGGCTCTCCGGATCCCTCCTGCCGGCGCGCCGCCTCCGCAACGCGATGCTGCAGGCGCTCGGCGAGGCCGGGTTCCAGCCCCGGGTTCGCTGCGTTACCGGCGAGCGAGTTCGCCAACAGCCGCTCGAGATCCGGCTCGAGCGTGATGACCGGCAACTCTGCGCCAACGCCTGCTATGTCCTGCACGATCTGCCGCCCCAATGCCACGCGCACGTGGCCCATTAACAAAATCGGGTCCTGCGTCTTCGTCGCGTGTTCCGCCAAAGTTTCGACGATTGTGCGGATATTGCGGATCGGGACGCGCTCTGCCAGTAAACACTGCAATACACGTACCACAATCGACAGCGGCACCAGGCGCGGTACGAGATCTTCGACAAGTTTTGGAGCTGTTTTCGCCAGGGTGTCGAGCAGATGCTGGACTTCCTCGTGGCCGAGGATTTCGTTGGCGTGCGACTGGATTATGAAACTCAGATGCGTCGCAATGACGGTACTCGGATCGACGACCGTGTACCCCAGCGTCTGCGCGTGATCGCGCAAGCCCGGCTCGATCCACAGGGCCTCCATTCCAAACGCTGGGTCACGCGTCGCAATACCCTGAATGGGCCCGAATACGCGGCCTGGGTTGATCGCCAGCTCGCGCTCCGGATAGATGATGCTCTCGCCGACCGGGACACCCGCCAGGTTGATGCGATACACGTTGGGGGCGAGGTCCAGGTTGTCACGGATGTGAACCGCGGGAACCAGGAAGCCGAGATCCTGGGAGAGCTTGCGCCGCACACCCCGCACACGCGCCAGCAGATCGCCGTTCTGCTTCTTGTCCACCAGCGGTACGAGCCGATAGCCGACTTCCAGGCCGATGAGGTCAACGCTCTGCACGTCGTCCCAGGTGAGCTCCTTCGTTTCGGGAGCGACGACAGGGGTTGGAGGGAGGACGGGAACCGGCGGAGGATTGGCGCGGCGCTTCGCCAACAGGTATGCGCCGGTGCCACACAACGCGGACATCAACAGAAATGCGAAATTGGGCATTCCCGGCACGAGACCGATGGTACCCAGCAGCCCCGAGGCTACGCCCAGCGCCTTGGGATGACCGAACAGCTGTTTCGTCAATTCGCCGCCCATATCCTGGGCGCGCGACATGCGGGTCACGATCAGGGCGACTGCCGTGGACAGTAACAGTGCTGGTATCTGCGTGACCAGGCCGTCACCGATGGTGAGCAGTGTGTACGTGCGACCCGCTTCCGCCACGGCCAGGCCGTGACCGATGGTGCCGATCGCGAGGCCGCCGATGATGTTGATGAACAGGATCAGGATACCGGCGACCGCGTCGCCGCGGACGAACTTGCTGGCGCCATCCATGGAGCCGTAGAAGTCGGCTTCAGAGCGCACTTCGAGCCGCCGTGCGCGCGCTTCGTCCTGCGTGATCAACCCGGCGTTCAGATCGGCATCGATGGCCATCTGCTTGCCGGGCATGGCGTCCAAGGTAAATCGCGCGCTGACTTCCGAGATACGTCCGGCACCCTTCGTGACGACCACGAAGTTGATGATGGTAAGAATGATGAACACCACCACGCCGACGGCAAAGTTGCCGCCGATCACGAACTCGCCGAACGACTGAATTACGTGGCCGGCCGCCTGCGGTCCGCTGTGTCCGTTCAACAGTACGACACGGGTGGACGCGACGTTCAACGCCAGCCGAAGCAAGGTCGCGAGGAGCAGGATCGTGGGAAACACGCCGAACTCGACCGGCCGCGCCACATAGAACACAGCCATCACGATCACGAGCGACAAGGCGATGTTGAACGTGAACAGGACGTCCAGAACCATCGGCGGCAACGGCAGCACCACCATCGATAGCACGGCCAGGACACCCACGGGTACGCCGATGCCCGTGCGAATCAGATCGCGCAACGTCGGCATGGAGGACGTGTTTGTTGCTGTGGCCATGTATCAATGTTTCGTCTGGTCGATGGTCGGATCGATGTCGGGAGGCGTGGGCGGGTTCATGCCGCCGCCGCGCGCGGTCTTCAGCTGGTAGATGTAGGTGAGAACCTGGGCAACCGCTACGTACAGCGTCGCCGGAATCTCGCCACCAATCTCCACGCTCTTGAACAAGGCGCGCGCGAGAGGCGGCGCCTCGAAAATGGGTACGAGGCTTTCCGTTGCGATTTCACGGATCCGGGCGGCAATGACATCGGCGCCCTTGGCCACGACGAGGGGAGCGCGCATGCGCTTCTCGTCATACTTCAACGCCACTGCAAAGTGTGTCGGGTTGACGATGACGACGTCCGCCTTGGGCACTTCATGCATCATCCGGCGGCGCGCGATTTCGCGCTGCATATTGCGGATGCGGCCCTTGATTTCCGGTGACCCCTCGCTTTCCTTCAGTTCCTCGCGGATTTCCTGGCGAGTCATGCGTAGCTGTTTGCTGTGCTGGAACAATTGCCACGGTACGTCTACGGCGGCGATCAGTCCGAGAGTGCCGGCCAGCATCAGCAAGGCATAGCCGGCGAGAGAAGTGGCATGGGCGATGGCAGCCCGCGTCGGCTCCAAGCCCAGGGCCATCAGCTCGCCGGACTTCTGGCGCAGCAGCAGGACGGCGACCAGGGCGAGGAGAATGAATTTTGCGAAGGCCTTCGCAAGATCGACCCCGCTGCGGGTCGAGAACATCCGCCCGAGCCCGGACAGAGGGTTGAGACGGGTGAAATCGGGTGCGAGGGCTTCGAAGCTGAGATTCCAGCCGCCCAGCAACAGGGGCGCGACCAGGGCTGCAACCAGCGTCAGGCCGAGAATTGGAGCGCATGCAAGCAGCGCGTGCGTGCCCTCCGCTACCATGGTCGGAAACATCAGCGACTCATCGACTGATTGCTCGCGCGTCAGAGCGAGGCTCGCACTCATGAGTCCGTTGAACCGGCTTCCCATGTAGCCGCCCAGGAAATGCAGACCGCCACCCACCGTCAGAATCACCGCGGCGGCGCTGAGCTCCGTCGACCGGGGTACCTGACCTTTCTTACGCGCCTCCTCGAGGCGCTTGGGAGTAGGTTGTTCGGTCCGTTCCTGCTCGTCATCGGCCATGCTTCAGCCCCCCACACCAGTGAGTCTGCGAAGCAGGTCGAAGCCTTCCGTCAGCAGCCCCTGGAAGGTGGTCTGCATCGAGGGCAGGCCCGCGAGTACGATGAGCAGGCCGAATACGAGGGAGATCGGGAATCCTACGGCGAAGAGGTTGAACTGCGGCGCGGCGCGGCTCATGACACCAAATGCGATGTTGACGATGAGCAGAGCCGTAACGCCCGGCAGGGCCACCGACAGCGCACCGGAGAACAGTTGCGAGCCCCACGTAACAATCGACCAGATACCCTCCTGGCCGAGGCCGCTCGTACCGACGGGCATCGTGCGAAAGCCATCCACCAGCAGCTCGATGAGTTTCAGGTGACCGTCGAGAGACAGGAACGTGAGCATTACGAGCATGGAGTAGAGCTGGCCCAGCACAGGTGTCTCCACTCCGTGCATCGGATCGGTATTGAATGCGAATGACAGGCCCATGCTGTTCGCGAGCAGCTGACCGCCCAGGGTCACCGCGTCAAACAACACCTGCAGGCTGAAGCCGATGGCGATTCCGATGATCACCTGTTGAACGGTCACAACGACGCCGGCGGGGGAAAAGGGCGTGATTGCGCTCGCCGCAGGCACCAGTGGCGCAATGATCAGCGTGATCGCGCCTGCCAGTACGATCCGGATGCGGGCCGGCACGAAGCGGGCGCCGAATGCGGGCGCCACCATGAAGCACGAGCCGATCCGGACGAATGGCCACAGCAGCTGCGCGAGCCATGCATCGAGCTGTCCTGTGGTGAGTGAGATCATGGGTGCTGCGTTGCTGTCCAGGATCAGTTGATCAGGCCGGGGATGCTCTCGAACAGCTCGCGCGTGTAGCTGATCAGCACCTTGAGCATCCAGGGTCCGGCAACCACGACTGCCAGCGCCATGGCCAGCAACTTGGGAATGAAAGACAGAGTCTGCTCGTTGATCTGCGTCGCCGCCTGGAAGGCGCCGACGATCAGGCCCGTGACGAGCGCAACCAGCAGCAGCGGCGCTGCGAGCAACAAGGTGATCTCGAGCGCGCGGCTGCCAATCGTCAATACGGTTTCGGGTGACATGTGTTACCAGGTGTCAGGAGTAGAAGCTCGAAGCCAGCGTGCCCATGACGAGCGACCAGCCATCGACGAGCACGAACAACATCAGCTTGAAAGGCAGCGAGATCAGCACGGGGGAGAGCATCATCATTCCCATGGACATGAGGACGCTGGCCACGACCAGGTCGATGATCACGAAGGGAATGAAGATCAGAAAACCCATCAGAAAGGCCGTCTTCAGCTCGCTCGTGAGGAAGGCGGGCACAAGGAGAGTCAGGGGCACATCCTGTGGAGTTGCGAAGCCCTTGCCGCCCGAGATCTTGACGAATGTCGCGATGTCACTCTCGCGAGTCTGGTCGAGCATGAATTTCTTGAGCGGGACGAGTGCGCGGTCCAGGGCAACCGTTGCCTCGATGGTGCCGGCGGAGTAGGGCTTGAACGCATCCTCGTTGATGCGGTCGATGACGGGCGTCATGATGAAAAAGGTCAGGAACAGGGACAGGCCGATGAGCACCTGGTTCGGTGGAGTCTGACCGGCTCCCAGCGCCTGCCGCAGGAGGCCCAACACGATGATGATCCGGGTGAAGGCGGTCATCATCAGCAGGATGGCTGGCAGCAGAGTCAGCGCCGTCATCAGGGCGAGGACTTGCAGCGTCAATGTGTATGTCTGCCCGCCACCGTTAGCGGCGGTCTGCACCGACAATGCAGGCAGACCTGCGTCAGCCGAAGCCGCGCAGGGTACCAACAGCAGGGCTGCGGGAATCAGCAGGCCGGCGGCAGTGATCAGGTGGCGCTTCACTTGCCCAGGCTCCGCATCATCAGTTGTTTGAAGCTGGGGCGCGGGTCGGTCGGTGAAGCCGGCGGCGGCGTCAGGTCAATGGGCTCTGCGAGAACGTGCAGCGTGCTCACTTGTCCGGGTGCGACGCCGATCAGGATCTGCGTCTTGCCCACTTTGAGCAGTACGGCGCGCTCCTTCTGTCCCAGCGGAATGTCAGCGATCACGTCGATGGCATTTCCGACCCGGTTGCCGAAACCGCGCATGCGCTTGACGACCCAGGCAACCACAAACACGGCGCCGAGCACGATCAGCAATGCCAACGTGACCTGGCCGAGTCCACCGACGCTGGGCGTCGTCGGCTGGCCGATGCTGCCGGGAGCTGCGAAAGGATGACCTGCAGGCGTATCCGCAAATGCCATGAGCGCCGCCACTTGCGCGCAAACGCCGAAGATCACGGCAGCAGGCCCTGAGGGAGTGGACGGCACGCGGCTCACTTCAACTTGCGGATACGCTCAGCCGGGCTGATGACGTCTGTCAGGCGGATACCAAACTTCTCGTTGACGACGACCACTTCGCCGTGCGCTACGAGTGTTCCGTTCACGAAAACGTCGAGCGGCTCACCTGCTGCGCGATCGAGCTCCACCACGGAGCCCTGGTTGAGTTGCAGAAGATTTCGGATCGGGATGCGGGTCCGCCCGACTTCCATGGACAGAGTCACGGGGACATCGAGAATCACGTCCAGGTTGACGTCCCGGCCGCTTGGCTGTTGGCCCTCATCCTGAAGGTTGTCGAATTCCGCGGTGCGTGGCTCGGCTGCGTTGGCATTCATTTCGTTTTCCTCACGCTCTCTTGGCGCTCAGCGGGCTTTCGTTCCCAGGGTTGTTTCGGCGCACGCGGCCTTCGACCTTCACGGCCTGCACGCCGTGCGACAGGCCGAAGCTGCCGCGAAACACGGGCACGTCCTCGGCGAGGACCGTGACCTTGCCCTGGAAATCGCAGGGCACGATGTCCCCGGGCTTCAGATTCAAAAGGGTGGCCAGCGAGATGTTGCAGTGTCCGAGGCGCGTCGTGAGCTGCACTTCGGCGTCCTCGATTTCCTCGCGCAGGGTGACCATCCAACGCTCGTCCTTCTCGACCCGGTCGCTCGCAACACCGGCATCGAGAATCTCGCGCAGCGGCTCGATCATGGAGTAGGGCATCGTCACGTGCAGGTTGCCGCCGCCCCCATCAACTTCGATGTGGAAACTGGTGACGACGACGATTTCGGACGGCGAGACGATGTTAGCGAAGTGCGGGTTGATCTCGGACTGCACGAACTCGAGCTCAATGGGCGCGACATGCGACCACGCCTCGTGCAGATCGGAGAACACGTTCCGCAGCACCATGTGAATGATTCGTTGCTCGGTGGCTGTGAACTCGCGGCCTTCGATCTTCGCGTGGCGGCCCGTGCCGCCGAAGAAGTTGTCCACGGTGGCGAACACGAGCTTCGGCTCGAGGACCACGAGTGCCGTGCCGCGCAGCGGGTTCAGCTTCACGAGGTTGAGGCTGGTAGGCACATGCAGGGTGTGAACGTACTCACTGAACTTCTTGACCTGGATCGGCTGGACAGAGATTTCCGCGGTGCGGCGCAGGAGGTTGTACAGGCTGACGCGGAATAAGCGGGCGAACCGCTCGTTGATCATCTCGAGCGTCGGCATGCGGCCGCGCACGATCCGCATCTGATTATTGAAGTCGTAGCTTCGTACTTCGCCCGGTCCCGGCTCCGGGGTTATGTTGACCGCGCCCGTGTCAACGCCATGGATGAGGGCGTCGATTTCGGCCTGGTCGAGTATCTTGTCGTCGCTCACGATTCTTCCCGGAAGTTACTGCATCACGAAGCTGGTGAAATAGACCTGTTCGACGCGGTCGGGTTTGCCGCCGCCGCTGTCGACGACTTGGCGGATGGCGGCAAGTGCGTCGGAGCGCAGCTTCTCCTTGCCCGCGCGCGTGGCAACCACGTCGTATTTCTGGTTGGCGAAGAGCAGCAGCAGATCGTTGCGCAGCACCGGATCGTTCACTTTCAGGACTTCGACGGTCGCTGGGTCGCGGGTCATGACCTGCACTGTGATCTGCAGGAAGCGCACGAGCTGCTCGCCTTCAAAGTTGACGACAAACGGTGGATCCATCGCGACGTAGAGGGGCGGCGCAAGAGGCTCTTTAGCTTTCGCCGTCACTTGCTTCTTGCCATGGGCATTGCCCTGGCCCATGAGGAACCAGGCTGCCGCACCGCCGCCGACGAGGACGAGGAACGCCACGATCCCGATGATCAGCCACTTCTTGCTTTTCGTGGGTGCCGCTTCGGCGTCATCCGCCGCATTGAGCACAGGTACGTCCGCCATTGCCTGGGTCACTCCGGAACTGCGGCAAACCATTGCCGCCACTGGCAGGTGCAACGCTCGTGCCACCTGGGTCAGGAGGCGCGCAAGTCCCTATAAAACAAGGGCTTTGTGAGTGTTGAAGGAGTGTGAAATGCGTCGCATGCGCCGGATTATTGGCGGGGGCGCCCAGGAGCCTGTCAGAGGCTCCTTCGGATCAGGCGTAGGTGTCAACCAACCCGAGGCTCAGGCGCACTGCGGCTGACACGCTGACATCCGAGGTGCTCACGGCCGACACCGCCCCAACGCTCTGCGGCGAGGAGGAGCGCGTCTGACGGGGCGATTCGCGTGAGACGCCCGAATCAGTCAGTGTCATTCCCTGGGTGGCGAACATCTCCCGAAGTCGCGGAAGCGCCTGTTCAAGCGCTGCGCGGGTATCCGGATGGCTCGCTCCAAACCAGACGCTCGCATCGCCGTTCTGTACGGATATTTTGACTTCAACGGGGCCGAGATGCTCTGGCGAAACACGTAGCGATCCGGATTCCAGGCCGCGATGCGTCATCCAGGTGAGCCGCCCGCCCAGCTCATCCGTCCACGCCGCGGTGCCAATGGAGGACTTGAGCTCCCCCGTGTTGGTGTCGGCTTGCGTCTGCTGCAGGGAAAAGTGTGACGCAGCTCCCAAATGGGCCAAAGCCAGAGGGTTGTTGGCTGCCGTGGCGGCCGCGCCGCTGGTGGTGGCTGTGCTGGCGTCGCCCGGCGAGCTCATTGAAGTTGCTGAATCGGATCGCGCGGCATCGCTTTTGCCGTTGGCATCTGTCGCAATGTTTTGCGTCAGAACTGAGACGAGGTCCTGCACGGAGCCGCCGGAAAAGGGGGCAGCGCTCGTTACGCCCCCCGTCGCGCTATCCGACCTTATGGGTGAGGAGTTGGAGGTTGCACCCTGGGCTGTCGCAGGCGAAGTCCCAAGCGCGCCGGCAAAGGTCTGCGCAAACATGGCGAGCGCCAGGGCATTCGCGTCGTTGTTTGCAGTGTCGCTGCCCCCGCCGTCGGCTGCCTTGTCGGTCGATGCAGTTGTAGTTGTGTCCGTCGAGGATGCGGCCGAATGGTCGCCTCCCAGGGATTGGGCGAGCAACTGCAGAAGACTCAGTCCGGAGGCGTTGGATACGTCTGCACTTGGGTCCGCGTTCGCGTTTGCCGCTGTCAGAGGATCTGCCGCCCCGGAGGCATTCGCTTTTGCCGCGGCGCCGCGTGCGGGCCCGCGACCTTTCGACACCCCGCTTGCGCCGGGGTTGTTGTCGGCCGAATTTCCTGCGGCACCAGCGTCTGCTGCTGCTGCCGAGCCGTCTTTTTGCCCGCCACCGTTGGAAGAGTTAGCCGAGGACGATGCTTTGGCCGACTTACCCGCGCCGGACTTGCCGGCAGCCGCGGATTTCCCCGCGGAAGCGGCGGAATTCGATTGGGCGCCGGACTCGTCAGCATGCGCTGCAGAACCCGATTTGCCGGGAGAACTGGCGGACTTTTCGGTGGACGGCTGCTTCGCCGCCGCAGCTGAGACCGCAGTCTTGAGTGAGCGAGTTTGCGCGGCAGCGGATGATCCAGTCTTGCTCGCTGCCGCGGATCGCGTCGCGGATGCCGCGAGCTCCATGGAGAAGGCTTCGGGACTCGATTTTGTCGAGCTCGAAGAGCTTGTGCCGGTTGCAGAGGTTCGAGCTGAAGAGGGTCGAATATCAAGCGCCACGTGCCACCAGTCCATAGGCCCAGGCGTGCGCGGAGCGCTCGTCGGACTCAAATTGTTCACGGCGGTCGACGGTACGCACTTCCTCGTCCTGGAAGCGCTTCACCATCTGACCAACGGCTTCGGCGCGCTGGGCGGCGCCCTGCCAAGTCTGCATCTCCCCATCTCGCTGAGCGCGGACGCGAGTGACAATGTGTGTTTGTTGCCGCACCGCCTCTTCGAGACGGGCGAGAAAGGCCTGGTAGTCGCGCGCCAGGTTGCCGTCGATGCCGGACTCGGCGCGGATTGCGAAGCCGCGAACATAGCTGTCGTGATAGTTCTGCAGCTCAGCGAGCTTCGTCTCGCTCTCGGTCACCTGGCGCTCGCTGAGCGCCAGCGCCTCCGCCCGGCGCCGCTCCTGATTGTCAACGACGTTCTGAACCATCTCGAGTCTCTCAGCGCGCTTCATGGTAGTCGTCCCTTATCAGGCGGGTCGGGCTGCGTCGGGTTTTCCACCGCCACTGTCCGCCAGTACGTTCTGCAGCGCTGTGAGGCTTGCCGCGAAATCCACGCGCTCGTGGATCTCCTGCTGCAAAAACTTTTGCATGCGGGGCCAGAGTGTGACGGCGTTATCGACTCGCGGATCGCTGCCGCGCTGGTAGGCGCCGACCGCGATCAGGTCACGGTTCTGTTGATAGGTGGCGAGCGTCTGGCGGAATTGGCGCGCAATCTGCATTTGCGCCGGAGACGCGATTTCGTGCATGGCACGGCTGACGGACGCTTCGATGTCTATGGCCGGATAGTGGCCGCTTTCCGCGATGCGGCGTGACAGCACGACGTGACCATCGAGGATGGCACGCGCCGCATCAGCAACCGGATCGTTATTGTCGTCCCCTTCGGTAAGGACGGTGTAGAACGCCGTGATCGAGCCTGAGCCTTCGGCACCGTTGCCGGCGCGCTCCACAAGTTGCGGTAATCGGGCAAAAACTGAGGGCGGATAACCCTTCGTGGCAGGTGCCTCGCCTATGGCCAGCGCTATCTCGCGCTGCGCTTGTGCGAAGCGCGTGAGTGAGTCCATCAGCAACAGGACGTTCAGGCCCTGGTCACGGAAATATTCGGCAATTGCGGTCGCGAGCCAGGCTCCGTGCAGGCGCATGAGGGGAGGGTGGTCCGCGGGAGTCGCCACGACAACGGCACGGCTCCGGTCCTTCGGGCCCAGGATCCGCTCCACGAATTCCTTCACTTCACGGCCGCGCTCGCCGATCAGGCCGACAACAATTACATCCGCGCTCGTGTAGCGGGCCATCATTCCCAACAGCACGCTCTTGCCGACGCCGCTGCCCGCAAACAGGCCTACGCGCTGGCCGCGGCCTATGGTGAGCAGCGAGTTGATTGATCTGATTCCGACGTCCAACGGTTCCGAGATGGGCTTCCGCGAGAGTGGGTTGATGGGCTTGCCCGTCAAACGCACGCGGCTGTCGCATTCGAGTGGCCCCAACCCATCCAAGGGATGCGCTCCGCCGTCAATGATCCGACCGAGCAGTTGCGGACCTACTCTAACCGTACCCGCGCGCTGCCTGGGAATGACTCGTGCACTGGGACCCAGGCCCTGCGCATCGCCAGTGGGCATGAGATAGAGACGGTCGCCCGAAAATCCAACCACCTCGGATTCCACGCGAAAGCCGTTACCGGCGATGACGTCGCAGTAGTCACCGATCGATGCCTGACAGCCGGTCGCCTCCAGCGTCAGCCCAACCATGCGCGTCAAGGAGCCTTCGATCGGCGCCGGAGGTGTTTGCTCCACCCTGCGCGCACGTTTGGCCAGCCGCTGGCTCCAGATGCCGGCGCGGCTGGTGCTGATGTCGGCGGTTGTCACTCTTCCAGCTCCGCCGGATCAGGCGTCGGTCTTTCGGGTGCGCGCTCTTCGCCCAGCGCGTTCGCTATCACTGCGTTAACCCGGCTCTCGAGCCTGACATCGATCTGGGAGTTTTCCGTGCGGACCATGCAACCACCGCGTGTCAGCGTTGGATCTTCGACAATCGTCCATGCGCGCTCGTTCGTCGGTTGCGCAAGCCGCTCACGTACCGTGGCGGCGTCCTCGGGGTGGAGGTGAATTCGAACATCGCGCGCGGCTGCGGGGAGTTGCGACAAACACTCCCGGATGATTCCGATCACCTGCGCGGGATCGATCCGCAGCTCCCGCCGTGCAAGCTGCTTCCCCACGGCCAGTGCGAGGTGCAGAAGCTCTTTTTCGACTTCGGTGTCGAGCTGAGCCAGGGGTTGCCCGAGCAGCTCCAATATGGCATCCAACTGTCTGACCCGCGCTGCCAGCCCGTCCAGCGACACCTGACTTTCCGCCTGCGCCTTGGCGAGTCCGGCCTGATAACCGCGTGCCGCGCTTTCCTGCAGCGCCTCGCGAAGCAGGTCGACTGTGTTGGGGGCGCCCTTCTTTTCGTCGCGGCTGCGGCCAACAATGGGACCGCCCACTTCCGGCATGGTCCAGCGTTCGACGGCCGCGGCCTGGGCCGCGACAGGGCGGGAAGGGGTGCCCAAAGGGCGCTTGATCTCAGACATACTCATCGCCCTTGCCTGCGAGCGCTATCGCGCCGGATTCCGCCAGTTTGCGGGCGGTCTGCAGGATCTCCTTCTGCGCTGCCTCCACCTCGGAGATCCGTACCGGGCCCTTGGATTCCAGGTCGTCTTTCAACATCTCGGCCGCACGTTGCGACATGTTCTTGAAGATCTTTTCTTTCATCGCGTCTTCGCAACCCTTCATGGCGAGCAGCAGCTTGTCACTGGACACCTGGCGCAGCAGCTCCTGCATGCTGCGATCGTCGATCTCCAGCAGGTTGTCGAACACGAAGATCAGGTCCTGGATGCGTGAGCCGAGCGCCTCGTCGGTCTGCACGATCTGATCCATGATCACGCTCTCATGGCTGGGCTCGAGGTTGTTGATGATATTGGCCGCGGCTTTCGCGCCGCCCAGGGCGGAGGTCCGCGCCGTTCCCTTGCCGGCGAAGGTCTTCTCCATGATGTCGTCCAGCTCGCTGAGCGCGCTCGGCTGGACACCGTCCAATGTTGCGATCCGGACCATGATGTCCGAGCGCATGTTGGCGGGCAGGCAGGTCAGGATTTCGGCTGACTGGTCCGGCTCGAGGTAGGCCAGCACGATGGAAATGATCTGGGGATGCTCGAGGCGGATGAGCTCCGCCACGGCCCGTGCATCCATCCACTTCAAGGCTTCGAGTCCCTTGGTTGAGCGGCCGATGCTGATCCGGTCGATGATGCTGGAGGCTTTCTCCTGGCCGAGTGCGTCCACGAGGACTTTTCGCAGGAAGTCCTCGGCGCCCACGCCGACCGAGGTCTGACTCTCCACGGAAGACGCGAAATCCGTAATGACGGTATAGACTTCTTCTTTCGAAACGTTGGCGAGCTTTGCCATGGCGGCGCCGATGCGCTGCACTTCCTTGGCGCCCATGTGCTTCAGTACCTGCGCGGCTTCCTGCTCACCCAGCGTCAGCAATAGGATTGCGGCGCGATCGGTTCCCGTGCGTTCCGCGTCTTTCTTGTCAATCATCCCTGGCCACCCAACCTCGTACGACCTGAGCTACGCGCTTCGGATCCTGGTTCACCAGTGTTCGCGCCTGCATCACCTGCTGCTCGTGACTGACCGCGGCGGCCGCTTTAGCAGCGCCCGGTAGTGCCGGCGGCGCGATCGGTTCGTTACCGGAGCCGGCGCGCGGCAACACCGCCACGGACATTTGATGCGCGGTGGGCCCAATGAGGTTCTTGATCAGCGGCCGCAGTACCGACAGCACCAACACCAGCAGCACGACCAGGCCGCCAACGATCTTGGCTACTTCGAGGAACACGGGCGATTCCCAGATCTTCGGGGACTCCAGCTCGCCGTCGCTGGCCGGTGCAGCGGCTTCCTGCGTGAACGAGGCATTGACCACGTTCACGCTGTCACCGCGCGCCTCGTCATATCCGACAGCATCCTTCACGAGCTGATTGACGTGATCGAGCTGCTCCTTCGAGAGCGGCGTTTCCTTAGGTTTGCCGTCCTTGCCCACCGTGCGCATGTTGTCGATCAACACGGCAACGGTTACGCGGCGCAGCCGTCCGGCCGGTTGGCGCGTATAGGCGAGCGTGCGATCGATTTCATAGTTCTTCGTCGACTGCTTCGAGGTGTTGTCGGTGACTCCGACGCCGGTCGTACCTGCTACGGCGCTCGTTGCAGCCGCGCCTGCGGTACCCGAAGCTCCAGCCGGCTTGGCGGCCGCGGGAGCAGCGCTCGCCGGCGGTTGCGCGACACCTGCTGACGGTGGCTGATTGCTCAAGGCACCAGGGACGCCTTGACTTCCCGAGCCGTCCTTCGTGATGGACTCCGAAGTCTGCTCGCTGCGGACAATCTGACTGTCCGGTTTGTATTGCTCGTGAGCCTCCTCGGTCACGGCCATATCCATCTGCGCGACGACCTGCGCGCGCACCCGGCCCGGGCCGACGAGCGGTAGCAGCAGCGCTTCGATGCGCTGGGCGTAGTCGTCCTCGAGACGATGAATCAGGTCGTATTGCTGCTCGCGGATGGCGAACTGGTCATGGCCTTCCGGAGAGGACAGCAGCCGGCCTTGCTGGTCTATGACGGTGACCTGGTTCGCTTCCAGGTCCGGAATGCTGGAAGCGACGAGATTGACGATGGCCTGGATCTGTTCCTGCTCGAGGCGGCGACCCTGTTTGAGCTGCAGGAATACCGAAGCACTCGCGCCCTTGTGGTCGCGAACGAAAGCCGATTGGCGCGGCACGGCGAGATGGACGCGGGCACCTTCGACCGGGCGCAGGGCGGCGATGGTCCGGGCGAGCTCGGCTTCCAGCGCATGTTGGTAGCGGGCATTCTCCATGAACTGGCTGACCCCGAAGCCGGGGTCCTTGTCCAGCATCGCAAAGCCGCCGCCACCTTCGGGCAGCCCCTGGCCGGCCAGTTTCAGGCGCGCATCATTCAGCCGCTCGGCCGGTACTTCGATTGCATTCGAGCCCGGCGCCATCCGGTAGGGAATCTGCGCAGCATCCAGGGCCTGAGTGATCTGTGCCTGGTCCTGGGTACCGAGGTTTGCATACAGCATGCTGTAGGTGGGGCCGCGCGACCACAACACGACAGTCACGCCCGCAGCCACGGCCATGGCGATGCCGACGAGCAGCAGCAGTGGTTTCAAGCTTGCCTGGAGCCCGCCGGGGGCGGGGGCGGACAGTGCGACTTCAGCGTTCAAGGATTACTCCGGCTAAAACAACGGGTGCTTTCGGGCCCTATACCTGCATGTTCATGATTTCCTGGTACGCACTGACGAGCCGGTTGCGAACCTCGGTCAGTGCGCGGAATGACACGCTTGCTTTCTGCATTTCGATCATCACCTGCGGCAGCTCCACGCCGGGCTCGCCGCGTTGAAAGGCGTTGGACAGTTGCGATGCGCGTTGTTGGGTCTCATTCACCTGGTCGATGCCTTTGCTCATCAGGCTGGCGAATTCGCTCGGGCCGGACTTCTGCGCACCTGGTGCCTGCGAAGTGCCGATTCGTGTCTGGGCGGACAGCGAGCGGATCTGCGCAAGAACAGAATCGATTTCCATCTGGCTCATGGCTCAGGTTCCTTTGAAGATCAGGCTGCCGGGACGTCAATGCCGGCTTCGCGCAGCCGCGCGAGCTTGTAGCGCAGCGTGCGCTGGCTGATTCCCAGCCGCTCGGCCGCCTCGCGCCGGTTTCCCTGGCCGGAACGCAACGCATCGAGAATGAGGTCGCGCTCGGCCTGGTCCAGCGAGTTGGCCAAAGAGTTGACCATGGAGCTGCTCATGGAGTTGGCCATCGCCATGGAGTGGGCAATCGCCGCGGCGCCTGGTGCTGCGCCGGCTGCCGGGCCACTCATGCCTGCGGCAAACGCTGCCGCTGGCGCCAGTGATCCTGCTGCCAGCACGGCTTTCGCGGCCACGTGCGGGTCGGAAGCGCCAGCGTCGTTCGCGAGCTCGAACTGAATATGTTCCTGCCGGATCACAGGTCCATTCACCAGGATCAGCGCGCGCTGCAGGAGGTTATCCAACTCGCGCACGTTGCCGGGCCATGGATAGGTCAGGAGCAGGTGAGCCGCATCCGCGCTCAGAGCCGGCATCTGCTCTCCCGGACGGCAGCGCGCGCTCAACAGTTGCATTGCGAGCGGCAACACATCGTCGCGCCGGAATCGCAACGGGGCGATCGCCAGCGGGAAGACGTTCAAGCGGTAGTAGAGGTCCTCGCGGAAGCGGCCGGCGGCGACGTCTTCGCGCAGGCGCCGGTTGGTCGTGGCGAGAACCCTGACATCGAGCGCAATCGGGGTGCGGCCGCCCAGGCGCTCGACTTCGCGCTCCTGCAGGACGCGCAGCAGTTTCGCCTGCAGGCCCAGGGGCATCTCGGTGATCTCATCGAGGAGCAGGGTGCCCCCTTGCGCCTGTTCGAATTTGCCGGGGTGCGCCGCGTGCGCGCCAGTGAATGCGCCACGCTCGTAACCAAACAACATCGCCTCCAGCATGTTCTCCGGAATCGCAGCGCAATTAACGGCAATGAAGGGCTGACGGGCGCGTGGCGAGCAACGATGAATGAACCGGGCGAGGACTTCCTTGCCCGTGCCAGATTCGCCGACGATCAGTACAGTGCAATCGCTCGCCGCGACGCGGCGGGCGAGATCGATGAGTCGCATCGAAGTCGCCGCATACGCAACGGGATCGGACTCGGTCCGCGTCACGCACGCTGCCACTGTCTGCTTGTCTATCTGAGCTTCAATCATTCCTACACCCTGCGCAGGCATTCGCCTGCTCGTTTTCCGGCCCAGGGTTGTCCTCGCGGCCAACCCGTGCGTCGCATGCGTCGCACCCTCCCACGCACACATGTGCCTGGTAGGTTGGAGAGTGCAAGAGGCGTGCCTAGGCGCCGATGGGTGTCAAAGCGTGAGAGAGGTCACAACAGCGGCACGAGTGCGCCGCGCGAGCGTCAATCTTCCGGCGGAAACTCGCCGCCGGGCCCCGCGGAAATTGAGCGTCTTGACACGCGGCGCGAACTCGCCGCTCGTGTAAAGCTCAATTTTCGTGGGTGGTCTCACTCTGAGCCATTCCGAGCTTGCGCATCTTCTCGACGAGCGTAGTGCGGCGCAGGTTGAGGAGACGGGCTGCCTGCGCGACGGTGCCGCGCGCGCGCTGCAGAGCCTGCTCGATCAACTGACGTTCGATCGCCAGCAGGTGCGCACGCAGGTCGAGGCCATCTTCCGGCAGATTGACCAGTGAGTCGGCCGTGACGCTCTTGTTGGAAACGTCCTTGCGCTCTTCGCGCTCCAACTCCACTTCTTCGAGAACCGACAGGGCAGTCTCATCATTCAGATGTTCTTCCTCGGGAATGACCTGCGAGGTGTCTGCGAGTGCCTTGATCTCGAGTGTCCAGTCCAGCGGCGGCCGGTACTTCGGCGGCAGGTCCCGCACTTCGACCAGGCGCCCGGCGCAGACGATCGAAAGCCGCTCGATGAGATTGGCCAGTTCGCGGACATTGCCTGTCCATTGGCACAGCGCGAGCGCGCCCAGCGCGCGCGGCGAGAGCTGTACGCGGCCCCGGCCTTCTGACAAATTCGTAGCGATGCAATCGCGCACCAGCAGCGGCAGATCTTCGATCCGCGCTCGCAGCGCCGGCATCTCGATGGGGAATACGTTGAGGCGGTGGAACAGATCCTCGCGAAACGTGCCGCGCTGGATCGACTCTTCGACGTTGCGGTGAGTTGCGGCAATGATACGCACGTTGCAGCGCATCGGTACTTGATTACCAACACGCTCGAA
>JAQGOF010000198.1 GCA_028293745.1 Gammaproteobacteria bacterium
TTATGGCGCTGTAATGCGCCTCGGGCTCACCAACGAAATCCAGACCCAGATTCGACGGCGCCAGGACCGGCTTCCCCAGGCGACTTACCTCGAACGTGGCGTGACCTTCCCGCACGGCAACACACAGGTTGATTACGTGACCGGGCGACTGTGCGCATTCCGGAGAAGCCGCGCAAGCCATGGCTGGGATGCCGAGCGCCGAAATTATTGCAGCGTACTTGAAGTTCATGGGTGTGCCGCAACGCCCCGACATAGGCCGTCCAGATATCTGTCGTGTGTGGGTTGCTCGAGAACTTTTCCTTTTATGAACTCGAGCATCCGGCGGAACTCCTCTCTCAAACGGTCCGGCGAGATTCGGTCGATCACCGGAGGCCAGCTCTCTGGCACTACGCCGAGTCCGGTGAAAATCGCGTGCCAACTGTCGGGAGAGAAGGTTTCGTCTTCCAGGGGCGCAATATCCCCACGCGCGCGGAAGGTGGCGATCTTGTGCGCAAGCGGCTGTGGCACAGCCTGATCACGAGCCTGTTGCCAGAATTCACCGTGGAAGGGTGACAGCGCATAAAAGGCGCACTGGAAATCACGCATACGTTCGTCATACGAACGCATGATCCGGTTGTACTCCGCTCGCTCAGCCGTGAACTGCTCAGTGACCGGAAACAAGGACAGCAGGTGGACTATCCCCAGTTGAAGAGCATGAAACTCCACATCGTGAATGGGATCGAAGCTGCACGCCGCAGCGCCGATCGCGACACAATTGCCCTCCCACACTCTGGATCGGATGCCCGGCTTCACTGAATGGAAGGATGGGTCAGCGAGTTTGGCTCCGGCCGCGGCGGTCGCTGACTCGAGAGCTACTTCGTCGCTCAGAAGACCATTCGAATAGGCGTGGACGACGCCCGTAACGACTTGGCTGGGATGAAGCGCAGTCCAACCAACGCGTGCCGTTCGTATTTCCGCATAGGGAGGTATCGACGTGAACGCGGGGGCTCGTGCCGTTAGAACACGATCGACACTGAAATGTTGCCGCCAACATTCCCACGGAACGCCAAGCGACTGACCCATGAGGATTGCGTCTTTGCCACTAGCATCGACGAAGAGTTGGCCTTCGACACGCAACGACCCATCGATGATCAGCGCTGCGATTGATCCACTTTCTTCCCGCTCGACGATTACGTTCCGCGCTTCGTACATTTTGATGCCGAGTTTCGCCGAGATCGACTTCAGAAAGCCGGCATAGGCCATCGTCTGCATGTGATAGCCGTAGTCAGTGCGGCCAAATGCCGATGTGGCCTCGTCCGGGAGCAGCATGCGCCCGTTTTGCGCCGCTACGGCTGTGAGGCAGAAATTCTGCAAGGAGATGCTCAACCCATGGCGCGTCGCCTTCAGCCAGCAGGGAAAGAACGCACTCCGGTCAATAGGTGCCCCGTAGGCCCCCCAGGCATGAAAGAAGTTGGTGCTCCGTCCGAGGGCCGGACCGCTGGAGGTGCCGACGATATTCTGGCCGAATGAAAAGCTGCCTGCAGTGGCGCGAATGAGGGAGGACTCTTTGATTTCGAGCTTTGCGTGCAGCGCCTCCAGCGGTGGCAGCGTTGCACTGACATGAGACGGCGTCAACCGAGTGGGGAGCTCGATGGCGACCACGCTCACGCCCACTCCACCCAGCGCGCGGCTGATAGCGTTGACGCAGAGCCACAGGTCGGCGTCGCGTCCTATCACAACCACGCGCGAAAGCGATCGATGAGCGTTCATGCCGCTGCTTCCTCGGAGGCTGCCGCCTCCGAGGCTCGACAATACTCCGCGATGAATGCGCCATGCGATGACATGGCATCGACATTCGTCTGAATTCGATTCCGAAAGTTGACCAACCGCTCATCGAGAGTCGCGACCGTGAAGACATCGGCGAGCCGATCGTACCCATCGGGAACGATCCCTTGCCCGACGAGGACTGCCAGCCAACTGTCGCGGGCAAACAGACCGTATTGATAGTTGGGCAGCGCTGCGCGCGAGCGAAACAACTGCAGCTTATGATCGAGACTCTCGGGCAACGGCATTGAGCGGACATAGTCCCAAAGGGGTTCGCCAACCCGCCGATTCGCGATGTAGTGAAGAACCAGAAAATCGCGGATGCGCTCATACTGCATTTCGTTGAGCCGGTTGAATTCAGCGACCAGCCGGGGGTCGATACCTGATCCCGGCCTTGGCATGAGATTGACGAGATCGATCACAGCTGCCTGTATCAAGTAGATGCTGGTGGATTCAAGTGGCTCGAGAAAGCCGCTCGCAAGGCCGATCGCTACGCAATTGCCACACCAGGCGCGCTCGCGCCGCCCGGGTGAAAACCGGAGCAGACGCGGCTGCCCTTGCGCAGTGCCTTCCAGCGCAGCCAATAGAGCGTCTTGGGCATCACCGTCATTGATGAACTGGCTCGAAAAGACATAACCATTGCCAGTGCGATGCTGGAGGGGGATTCGCCAAGTCCATCCTGCGCGGCGAGCCGCGGCACGCGTATAGGGTGTCAATGCACCGAGCCTTTTGCACGGAACCGCCAACGCCCGATCGCAGGGCAGCCAGTGAGTCCAATCCTGCCACTCAACACCCATGATGTTTCCGAGCAGAAGAGACCTGAAGCCGGAACAGTCGATGAAGAGGTCGCCGGTAACGCGCTCGCCTGACTTCAGCGTCAAATCCACCAGATCGCCGGTGGTTGGATTTCGACTGACATCACACACACGCCCTTCGATGCGACGCACGCCCCGCTCGATTGCCCATGAGCGCAAGTAGGCCGCATAAAGTCCTGCGTCGAAATGATAGGCATACGAGTATGTCGAGCCGATCGATTTCCTGTCTTCGTCTGGAAACCCAAAGGCGTTGTTCCGTGCTGCCACCACGCCGTACGAGTAATCCTGGATTGAAAATCGTTGGCAGCCCGCTCGTAGCGCCCTGAAAAAATGGTGCTGAAATTCCACGCCCCCCCAGGGTTCCCCAAACGCGCCGAAAGGGTGAATGTAGCAATCACCCGGCCGATCCCAGTCGCAAAACTGTATCCCCAATTTGAACGTTGCCCGCGTCGCGCGCATGAATTGCGCTTCGTCGAGACCGAGCATGTCGTTGAAAATCTTGATATGCGGCAGCGTGGCTTCACCGACGCCGACAGTTCCAATCTCATCGGATTCGATGAGCGTAACGCTGTAGTCTTCTGTCCGAAGTTGACGCCGTATGGCGGCGGCGCTCATCCACCCAGCCGTGCCGCCGCCAACGATGACGACGCGCAACGGCTGTGATCGATTGTCCATACCGGGCGAATATCAGAACTTGGCGCGCACACCAAACTGGTAGCGCCGGTCGACGCGGGACCAGCCCGAATCCTTGAACAGCGCAGCGGCTCCCGGTGTGACCGAAGAATCGCCGAATATCTGCTGCTCGTACGCGACCCGGGTATCCAGAAGGTTGGTCACATCGAGCGACAACTCCACGTGCGACCCCACCGAGTAGCGGATCGACCCGTCGAGGAATCCCGCGGCCTTCTGGTATACCGGCAGGCCGATGCAGCAGTCCAGATTCTGTGTCAGGTAACGCGAGCGCCAGTTGTAAGCGATACGAAGTCCGACCGGCCCTTTTTCGTACAGACCTACCAGGTTGAAGGTATGATCGGATACTCCCTGCAGGCGATGAGAGTCGAGCACGATCCCCGTAACGGCCTGCTGGCCGGCGCCGAACGCACCGACACCGCCGTCAGAGGTCGCGGTGATCAGATTGGAGTTGTGTATCCCGGCTTGATGGACGTACGTGTAGTTGGCCTGCATACCGAGACCGCTGAGAAGGCCTGGCAGGAAGTCGAAAAAGGTCTGCGACCCGAACTCCAGACCCTTGATATTGCCGCCATTCTTCTGGTTGACCGGACCCAGGATTTCCGCGTTCTGGGTCGAGCCATTATTGGTGAAGGTGCGCTCGAACTTGTCGTAATTGAAGCTGTTCATGAGCTTCTTGTAGAACACGCCCAGGGTAACCGAGCTGCTGGGACCGAAATACCGCTCGAAGGACAGATCGAACTGGTCGGCCGTTTCCGGCAGCAGACTTGCGTTGCCTGCCAGCGAGCTGAACGTGAACTTGTAGCCGACGACATTCGCCGCCACGTGGGCTGCCGTTGGAGAGTTGTAGACCACGTAAGGCGAGTCCGGTGTCGTATTGATCACCGGCTTGTATATCTGGACATAGTTGCGCAGGTAGCCGATATCCGGACGGGTTAATGCGCGCGAGTAGGCGAAGCGGATGAAATCCCTCTCATCCAGCCCAAGGCGCACATTGAAACTCGGCAGCACGTTGGTATGCACCCCATTGAACGTGTTCGGCGTGCCGCCGCCGCTGGAGAATGCGATTATCGCGGGCGTCAGATAGCAACTCGGATTGACGACACTGTTCGGTCCCAACGGGGTGGAGCACGGGGTCAGTGACACAAGATCGGTTGCTGTCGGATATTGTATGGCGCCCAGGCTGACCTCCTCGGTACGCACGACCCGCACACCCACGTTGCCCACGACGTTGATGTGTCCAAGGATCTGGGCATCGTCGCCGCCAAAGTTCAACATGGCGTAGACGGCCTTGGTCTTTTCCTCGAGATGCTCCACCTCGGAAGGCGTGAAGCAGCCTTCGGTGGCTTCCGTCCGGTTGCAGATCGGGGTATACCCGGTACCAATCGGGGAGTTGGTGGTGGCGCCGCTCAATGCCTGGACCAGTTTTGGAAAATTCGTGACCGTCGCATTGTTGAGGAACACGAGCTGGCCGTTCGGGTAGACATTGCCATCGTAAAATGGGGAAAAATTCTGGGTGCCCCAGATGCCGGCCCCATAGCCCTTGAAGTCGGGATGCCCCGAGGCGCAGCCCGGATAGGCTCCCGGAGAGGTATTGTCGGCATTGAAACCGGGGCCATTGCAGTTCCAGTTCGCGGCGATCGGCGTCCAGTTGAACGTCGAATAGCGCACTGTCTGAGTCCGGTCCGCGTAGCGAACGCCGACTTTCAGGGAATCCAGCCATCCGCCGGCCGCGTTGATGTCGTATTTCACATCCGCGCGAAACGCCGACTCGATGCCACCGTTGTCCTCCACGTGCCCCTGAATGAAAGGGATCCAGTAGTTATGGGGGTTCGAGAGGCCGCCCGCTGCGTAGTTGACGTTGGAGCCGGGCAGGAACTTGACCTGCGGTGTGCCGTCGCCGTTCACACTGTACTGGTAGTTGGCCATTGAGCCGCTGGCCACGAGGATGTCGTTGTTGTTGGTTCTCGCATCCACGTACTGGGCGTCGAAATTCGTGTGCAGCCAGGAAGTGACATCCCACTTCAGGTTTACCGAGGTATCCTTCGTCTCCTCGTTGTGGTTGAAGTCCCGCGCCTCGTCCTGGAAATACAGGCCGTCCCTCGTGGTACTGCACGCGGAGCCGGGGGCGCAGTCGTTCACGAACGGCACCCCCGGTACGGCCGAACCGGTGTTGATTGCATCCTGCAGGTTGGGTGAGACACTTCCGGCCCAGCTACCGTGAGCCTGCGTCAGGACTCCCGACTGCAGCATGCCGTCCGAACCGAAGACCAGCGGCGCTGTGCCGTCGGCCGGACCCAGTACCGTCGAAGTGCGTGGGTTGAAGGCGGGCGTGCCGAAGTAATTGCCCTCCAGAATGGCATGGCTTGCGTCCTCGAGCCACGCATTGTGGTATTTCGAGTCCGTGTATTGAGCCGTAACGAGCAAGGCCTTTGAGTTGCTTTCATATTGTCCGGCCACGGTGGTCCCTGTCCGCGTGCGGTCGTAATCGACCTGCGAGTAGCGGACACCATCGGGTGCGTACGCCCAGCCTGTACCGCCAAACGGGTTGGCGGTACAGGGAATACTGCCGTTGGCACTGACGATTGCGTGGTCCTTGGTGCCATATCCAGCCGAGCAATACGTATCGATCTTATCCATGATCACGCTTTCGGTTCGCGTGATCACGTGGGAGCGCGCGTAATCTCCCAGAAGGCCAAACCGGCCGATGTCCGTTGTGATGGAGTCACTGGCCAGAACTGACCACGCCGGCGTGACCCGACCCGAGCGGTCGCCGTAATCCCCCTGGATATTGGCAACCCCCACAAAACCGTTCTGGTCGAATGGCAGCCGCGTGCGCAGGTCCACGGTCCCGGCGATGCCGCCCTCGACCATCTCGGCTGTCTGGTTTTTGTAGGCATCGGCGCGACTCAACAGCTCCGGCGAAACGTCGTTGAAGTTCAAGCCGCGCCCAGAGTCGGCCGAGAAGGCGTCGCGTCCATTGAGCTCGGTGCGTACCTGCGTCAGGCCGCGAATGAGTATGTTCGTAGGCTCGCCCGACGGGTGGGTGCTGTCATCGTTGGACTGCAAGCGATTGACGGTAATGCCCGGCAGGCGCTGGAGCGCATCGGAAGCTGACTTGTCGGGAAATGCACCGATGTCGGTGGCGGTGATCGAATCAACGAAGGTTTGAGCGTTTTTCTTGACCTCCTGCGATGTCTCTATGGCTCGACGCACGCCGGTGATCACGACTTCCTGCATTGGGCCGTCGGTGCCGGAGGCGGCCTTGGGCGGGCCGCTTCGGACCGGCTGCGTGCTGGTTTCCGATTGTGCAAGCCTGATACTTCCAAGCTCCTTGTCCACGGAAGAAGACGGAGGTGGATCGCGCGGCGTATCTCCGGAGGTCGCCCTGGTGCCGGAAGTTGGTTTCTCTTCGCCGGCAGCAGGACGAATGGTTGCGGTATTGCCGTCTCCGTAGACCGCTTCCAATCCCGTCCCCCGCAACAATTGCTCCAGGGCGACGTGCTTCTCGAGCTTCCCGGCGACCGCGCTTGCAGTCGCATGGTCCACTACATCGTATCGATATAGAAGCTGCATCTTCGCCTGTGCGGCGAAGCTTTTGAGCGCGTTGGGCAGCGGTTGTGCGGCAATGTCAAATTGCGCCGCGTCGGCGCTCGCCCTTCCTGGCGCCGCCAGCACCAGACCCGATGCACACGCCAGCGCCTGCAACACGGCCAACCGGACCGCGCCGTTGATTGTCCTCATGAACCCCCCTCTTCCGATCTTATCTTGCGGCTCGAAACGAGTCGCCTATCATTACGACTCGCGAGGGGGAAAAAACACCCAGTCGATTTGTACTGACCGCGTCCGATCCGCCGCGGCACCGGACGCTACTTTGCCGGTCCCTCGATGTACACATGACCATGGCCATCCCGCCGGATCGTCGTGCCAAATCCGTCGCGCAACATCGTAAGTAGGGCTTCCGCCCCTTCAGGGCTCGTCTGGAACGTACCTCCGACCGGCAGGGAGCGTAGCGCATCGTCATCGAACTCGATCCTGAGCGTGGTGTATCGCATCAGCTCATCAGCGACATCGCCCAACGGCTGATTGTCGAAATCGAGGCTCCCCTGCCTCCAGGCCAGCGAGCGGCTCAGCTGTGCCGAATTGAGCTCGTGGATCACCTCAGCGCGGTCACGAACGTCCGCCTGCTCACCCGCGGTGACGGATGCAGCAGACTTGGTCACCGCGGGATCAGATGGAGGGACCTCTTTGAAGCCCGCGCTCACGACGTTGACAGTACCCTCGCTCACGGTGACTACCGGGCCCGTCGGGCTCAAGTAGACATTGAACGCCGTACCGACTGCGCGGACCCAGGAGTTGCCGGCGCGCACCCAAAACGGCCGTTGCGTATCGTGGGCCACCTTGAAAAAAGCCTCGCCGCGTTCGAGAAGAATCACCCGCGCGCGCCCGCTGTAGTCGACCAATACCCGGCTGTTGGTATTGAGATCGAAGGAAGAGCCGTCGGACAATGCCACGGCCGCCTGCTCACCGATGGCTGTCTGAAAGCCCGTCTCCGCCTGTTGTTTGTACAGATTCCAGGCTCCGCCGAGGACGATCGCTCCGATGCCGGCGGCGAGAGCTACCCCCATCCAGCGGCGGCCCCGGGAGGGCGGCGCCGCGGCTGCATTCATCACTTGACCGAAAGAGACAGCGCGAACCAGGGGACCGGATTTCACCAGTTCCTGCCATGTGGCGCAGACCTCTGCATAGGCCTGCGCATTGCATGAATGAGCGCGAAGCCAGGCTTCGAAGCGAGTCCGATCGTCAGCCGAAACATCGTCGGCGTTCATGCGGGCAAACCATGCGCTTGCCTCGCGCTCCGCGTCGGCAGTACTCGGCAGCCTATGAACCTCACCCATGGCCCCGCTCCGTGGCGTTATAACGTCTCTTCAAATAGCTGTGCGTCTCGTGCAGACCGCGCGCGATATGTTTTTCAACTGTCTTCGCGGAGATACCGAGGCGGTCCGCTACCTCCTTGTAGGAACACTCGTGAAACACCCGCAGCGTAAACGCCGCACGGCATTGCGGAGGCAAACGATCTATAGCTTCCTGTATGAGCCGATTCCGCTCGTCCCTGAGCAACTGTGCCTCCAATGACTCACTGTTGACGAGCGAATCCCCGAAATCCCCCAATGCACCTCTCTCCATGATCCGTCGATGACGGTATTCGTTCGCAGCAAGGTTGCGCGCCGTCGAAAAAAGAAAGGCTCTGAGCGTCGTTACCGACTCGCGTTGCCGGTAGGTACGAAGAAACGCTTCCTGCACGATTTCCTTCGCCGTTTCGCTCGACCCGACGAAGCGCCGAATGTACCGGTGCAACGCGTGGCGGCTCTCAGCAAAGAGCTTCGTGAAGATCTCGGTGGGGGACTCAGACGTAGTCGGCATAGCCGTGTTATCCGTTCCATCTAAGCTACCCCCACAGGGTGCTGCACGGCAACTTTCGCAGCTCGAATGGGGGATTTTGTCCTCTCGAGTGTCGTGCGCACCGCGGACTATCCGAGCCAGCGAGGAGAGTCGCTGGTGCCCTTCCTGGACACCAGCGACCCGTCACTCCTCAGAACACGTTGTAGACGATATCCAGAACGACACCAGTCGCGATTGCAGCTAATACCACGTTGTTGTCAACACGGACCCACCGGCAACCATACGGCGGCTCTGGCAGTTGGTAGGCAGAGTAGTCCCTAACGACGTACCGAGGCGCGTAATAGACTGGTGACAACCGCTCACCACGGTGCCACCCGTAGTGGTACCCACGGCGGTAATCGTCATCGTCCTGGTATCGCCCGCCCCGCCAGTCATGGTGGCCCTCCCAGTCGCGATGCTCCCGCCACCGATCAGCGTCGTTATGCCGATCGTCTTCGCGCCACTCGTGTCGATCCCGACCTCGTTCCTCCCGCTGCCAACGTTGATCATCGCGGCGCCCACCGAAATCCCGATGCTCGCCTGACCAGCCGTCGCGACCGCCACGATCGTGATGATCGTCAGCCATGGCCACCGACGCGCCCAACAGTGACAGGGCAATCGCAGCAACAGCAAATCGTTTCACGGAGGTCTCCTTTTGCGCAGGCGTTCGCCTGCTCACCGTCGATCCTGTGTGTCCCTTGCGGGCCACCCGTGCAACGCATGCGTTGCACCCTTTTGCGCAGGCGTTCGCCTGCTCACCGTCGATCCTGTGTGTCCCTTGCGGGCCATCACCCATGGAGACAGCCTGCGCGCAGTGACCTGAAACGTGACTGAATGACGCATTCAGGAAGCATTCAGGCAACCGCGCCCCTGCCAATCTGGGCAGAGGCGTCACGAAAAATGGGGAGGTTTCCCGCTTCGCACGCGAGCCGGACGGCATAGCGTACCAATCGTCCGGAAAGGGTTCGTGACCACAGGTTCTCGTTACCCGATTCGTAGCGCAACAACCCATTGGAGAACGACCATGAAATCTGCAATCCCCTGGACACTCCTCGCCTTATTTCTCAGCTCGTTGAGCGCAGTCGCCGCCACAGCCGACCGGGGTGATGAACCCCGCACGCAAAGGGTCAATTTCGCTGACCTGGATCTCACCCGTGGTCCTGGAGTCGTCGCACTGTACGCGCGGATCCGATCCGCGGCGCAGCAGGTTTGCGGAACGGTGGACGCCCGGCAGCTGGAAGCAATCACGAACTCCCATCGTTGCACGAAGCAGGCGATCGCACGCGCCGTTCGCGAGGTGAATGCGCCGACACTGACGAGCTACTACATAGCGAAGACAAACGCGACCATCAATATTGCCCAACGATGAGCACTGGGTCCGCGGTGAGGACGGTGGCATCCACCGTCCTGCCGCCCTCAGAGTGAGGCCCCGAGGGTCTACTCCGCCGCCTTTGCGATTCCCAGCCCAAACGCCGCCGCGACGGCTTCAGTGCGCGAATGCACGTCCAGCTTCGCGAGAATGGAGGAGACATGATGATCGACGGTCTTGGGCGCAACGTGTAGCCGCTGAGCGAGCTCAGTGTTTGTATGCCCCAGCACCAACAACCTGAGCACCTCGACTTCGCGCGAGGTCAGACCGGCTGGATTCCCGCGCGTCGAGGCGCGCGGCCCGCGCGGGATAGCATGCACGCCGAGCTCACGCAGGCGCCGGCGCACGATCGCGGCGAGCGGCCCAGCACCCAGCGGCTCGAGGATCGCGATCGACTCACGTAAGGCCTCTTCCGGTCCGTCGGCAAGGGCGAGCGCGTGCTCATAAGGCATGTTGATTTCCTTCCAGGCCGCACCCGCGCCCCGCCAGTCCCCCGCAATCATCAGCGCATAGGGTTTGGCCAGGTTGGTCGGCAGCTCAAAATCCGAATCGGCGCGCCATCCCCAGTAGGCCAGCTCGCTGCGGATCCAGGCATCGCCTCGCGTGCCTGCCGCTTTCAGCCCGGCGGCTGCTTCCTGCGCCGCGCGCTTGCGGTCGCCGCGATACCAAGCGACTTCGGCGCGAGTAGCCGCCGCAGGTCCGATTCGAAAAATCTCGTTGGTCGGTAGAGCGAGCCGCATAGCCTCATCGAGGAGCGGATCCACGCCCGGATCACCGCGACGCGCGCGCACGCGGGCGAGCACGGTCAGAGCTGGAATCCGCTGCGCAGTCGCGAGCGCGTGGTGCTCGATGAGCTCGCCTGCCGCGCGCGCGGCTTCGTCCCAGCGGCCACTGTTCAGCTCAAAGTAGGCAGCGTAGGCACGGATGTAGGAAAGACAGTCTTGGACTTCGTGCGTCTCGCAATACTCCAGGCTTTCGGGCAGGTAGCGTGCGGCGAGGTCGAGCAGATGTTGAGACGCCGCAATCTCCACCAGATTGGCGTAGGCTCGTCCCGCGTGCTCCGCCAGATTGTGCTCCAGGGCGACCGCGAGCCCCTGCTCCAGCTTCGCTAGTCCCGTCTCGTTACCCGTACTCAACAGTGCGGCACCGACGTTGATCAGTGCGTGCGCACGAACGCTGTTGTCTCCGAACGGCGCGGCGATATCGAGGGCGCGTTGCCCGTACTCAAGAGCTTCTTCAGTATTGTTGCTGGTCATGGCAAACCGCGAGCGCGTGCTGTACGCCATTGCCAGTTCCGGCGTTCGGGGTAGCGTCTCGAGCAGCGAGATGGCCGCCGCTACGTGCTCATCGGCGAATGCTTTCTGACCCGCCTTCCAGTGCTGCTTCGCGATCAAGAGGTCCACACGGGCCTGCGCGGCCACATCGCCCAGTTCCCGCCAGAGCGCGAGCGCCTTGTTTGCCGAAGCGAGAGATACGGAGACCTCGTTCGTCATGTTGCATCCAGCAGCATGTAGCTCGAGTAGCCGGGCGCGCTCCGGCGCGCCGAGAGAGCCGGCATGGCGCAGCGCGGTAGCTAGGTGCGCGACTGCCTCCCGATGCGCACCGACGAGCGTCGCGCGCTCGGCGGCCTGCGGGGCATACTTGAGCACAGCCTGTATTTCCTGTGCGTGAGAGGCGTGATGGACCAGCTGCGAGAGGTCAGCACCGTGCTCGGCCAACGCCCGGAGAATGCGCCCGTGCAGAGTCTGCGCACGCCCCCGGGGTAGGGTGCCCTCGACCGCGAGTCGCCCGAGTTCATGGCGAAAGGCGAGCGAATCGTCGTGGTAGCGCAAAAGTCCGCGCGCCGCGGCCTCATCGGCGGCTGCGCCTATATCCCCCAGTAACCCGCGCGTGAGCCAGAAGGGCGTTCTGCCCGGCAGCAGGGATACGAACTCAGCCAGCTCGCGTGCGGCGGGTGAGCATTGCATCAGACGCGCCAGTACGGCGTCGCGCACGGTATCTGGCACAGTGTCCTTCGGGGCGGACAGGAGCTCGCGCACGAAGAACGCATTGCCCGCAGTCACCTGGTAGACCTGGCGGGCGTCATGGCGAGTCTCCCGCGCGAGTTGTGTGACAGCGTCGAGCGAAAGAGCGGGGACGCGCAGGCGCGCCGTATGCTGTCCGGTCAGTTCCCCTAGAACCCTGCGCAGCGGATGCGTCGGCTCGAGTTCGTCGTCACGGTGAGTCGCGATAAGCAGGCAGCGTGTACGTTGAATCCGCCGGCCGAGGAAGCGAACAAAGTCGAGCGTTGCCTCATCGGCCCAATGCAGGTCCTCCAATACCACTACGCTCACGGGATTGGGCGGCGATAAGCGTTCGAGCAGACGAGAGAACAGTTGCTCGCGCGAAACGTCGGACTCGCGCACCGTACCCAACACAGAGAGTCCGGCGGCCACCTCGTTGACCGGTCCAAGTACCCGTGAGGTCTGCAGGGCGTCGCTGTGGCCCCACAGCACGCGGGTCCCACGCGGCGCCTGCAGCGCAAACTGCTCGATGAGAGCACTTTTGCCGGCACCGGCTTCGCCGCGCACAAACGCGACTTTGCCCGCGCGGGTTGCTACCTCACGCAGGTGTTGGGCTAGCTCCTCGAGCTGAGTCTGGCGTTCCAGCAAGTCCACCTCGGGAGTATCGGACAATCCTCAGCGCTTGGGTACGGGTGCTCCAGTCTGGGGATCTGGCGGGCGCAATCTGGGGAGACTCCCCTATGTGCGGCGTTGCGCAGCCGCGCTATGGTTTCGACCTGGAGACCATGAGCCAAAGGCCTGGGCGAGGACTCTATGCCACGTTACATGATCGAACGAGAGTTCTCGCAGGGACTGCAGGTTTCCATGGATGAGATCGGTGCGAAGGCCTGCCTCGCGATCGTGCAGAGTAATTTGGCGGAACAGGTCACCTGGCTTCATTCCTACGTGAGCGCTGACAAGCGCAAGACATTCTGTGTATACGAGGGCCCATCCCCGGAGGCGATCCGACGCGCGGCAAGCCGCTGCAAGCTTCCCGTCGGACAGATCACGGAAGTTTCCACTCTCGACCCGTACTTCTACAAGTAGCGCCCTACCACCCGATCCGCCCCGGGCGACCCAGGACCAGGCCAGTAGTACCGGCGCACCCATACCATGAAGCTCACGCCCCGCGTTTACCATTGCCGGTAGCGTGCCCTCGACCAGGCGACTAAGTGCGCTAGGGAACCGACAAGCCAGCTCTTCGACGCATACCTTCGATCCTCCGGTGTGACGGTTTGCTGCGTCGACTGACTTCGGATGGTATGCGCCAGCTGACAGGCTCTAGCCGACCGCCGCCGCCGACCAGGCAGACCCCACCCAACCAACTGAGTATCACTACATGAACTCCCAAACATCTCGCAAGGTCATTGTCGCCAGCGCCATGGCCGCTGTCGTCGGCATCGGCGTCGTGACATTCGCGCTGCGCTCCCACCACCCCGTTGCTCCGGCTCAGACCCCCCACCCGCCTGCCCCGGTTGCTCAGATTCCCGCTGACGCCCCAGCCGCAGTCGCTCAGATTCCGGATGCCCTTGCCGCGATCGCTCAGAACCCGGACGCCCCTGCGCCGGTCGCTCAAGATGATAGCGTCAGCATCAAAACCGCCGACACCGCTACTCGGTTTGCCATAGAGGGCAAGCCCGCTCCGCGCTGAGTGTCGCGAGCCTCTGACCTCGTGAAGCCCAGGCGTGCGGGAAGGAAGACGCGAGTCGGCATGCCTGAGGTTTCCTGCCGGCCGCCCAGCGCGCGAAAACGCACGTCGATGAAGTCTCAGGCTAACTCAGTATCCTGGGGGTACCGGTTCAGACCTCGTTGCAGCGCGGGGCACTGTTTAAGCTCACGGGAAAATGCCGCTGCCTCCATTCGCCAGGCCGAACCGGCACCCTGGACCTGGGCGTGCAGCAGTGCAGCGTCTACGCCGAGCAGCAACGAGATTCCCAACATGCCTTCGTCGCCGACGAGGCCGACTTCCAGACTCGCGTGGCCATACTCTCCGGTCTGTTGTGTTGAGGAAGAATCCCCGGTTCCACAGGATGACCGTCGGCGGACTGATGATCTGTTCGGTAGGACACCTACCGCCGACCGTGTACGCAAGCGTACAGACACCCAGCGCACTGCGCGCGTACGGTGCGGTATGCAACGGAGCACCATGTCCCGCGAGGTACTTCTTATCCTGGCGGATGCCGCGCTGAGCGCACCCCACCGCATAGACCATCAGGATCTGAGTGTCACGGTGAGCGCGGGCATCAGCGTGTACCCCGATGATGGTACGGATGCGGAGACACTCTTGAAGAATGCGGACGCTGCGCTGTTCCATGCCAAGGCCCATGGGCGGCGCAACAACTATCAGCTCTTCCAGCCTCATATGCACCTACGCGCGCGCAAGCAGGCTGTCTGAAGCAGAACGGCCCCAACCGTCACTAGCGCTCATGCGAGGCGGGGCAGGTCCACAGACCACATACGCGGCTCAGCGGCACTAAAGTCGCGAGGCCACTTACGGCCGTGCCGGGACTACCGGCACTCGGTTTCAACCGTAAGGTGACGACCGCAGCGGCCACCGCAACGCTTACGCCGCCAGCCTGCGGATCTGGGACAAGGCGTCCTGCCATCAAACTCAGCGAGGGTGCCCGGAGGTCCCAACGTTGTAGACGCGCCGGGTCCGGGAATCTGATGCTGTGAATCGTGAGCCCGATCGCCAGGCTTGACGCCCTGGATTGTGGCCCAAACGCTTCGTGCGTGAAATCCCAGATTAGATGCCTGCCGAATTCGATACGCATGTCCGAATGAGGCACGATTTGCAGATCAAACAGCTCGCTGCGTCGAAAGGAGCCTGCCACGCCTGACTGCGGCGAGGTTCTCTGGGCCCGAACCTCTTCAATGCGCAAACCATACACGCGGAACGACGCACCGGGGGACCACAGCGTTTGGCTCACGTAGAGCATGATTTGCGGACTGCGGGACGTGGGTGCCATCCCCACGATGTTGCCCGCGCAGGCCGCCGCGCTGGCGGCCACTGACGTGGCGCTCAGCAGTATCTTGCTCGTGAACCGATTTGCGGCATCTCGCTGCACGGTCGAACTCCGATCTGCTAACCAAATATCGCCCCGCTCCTTGCGCATCCGGGCACGTTTGTCACACCAAGCCTCGTTGAAACTGACAATACGAAATAACCCCAATCGCGCGCTACGGCTGTTCGCTGGCGTACATAGTGGAGCTTGCTTGCAGGGTCTGCCTCGAGAGGGCTGGGTCGCCGATATTCGCTCCAAGACCGGTCTTTCCGGTTGCGAGACCGTTCGCACAGTTAACGCCAGGGGTGAACTCGCTTCCCTGCCCCAGTCCGGCGCTTGCCCCCGTCACGCTTCCCCCGTGTGATTCGACTAGATCGCGGCCTGCTGCGGTTGCGCGAGGCCTTGGGCAACTCCCTCAACATACCGGCAGTCAAGACTCTCAAGTTCGTGGGTGAGGACGCTTTCATGGAGCGCTTGCATGGACTGGGAGTCAGCAGTCTCACCCGGAATCCGCAGTTCTATGGCGACGGACTGGCCCTCGGCAACGGCGAGATCTCGCTGTACGAGATGGCACAGGCGTATACGGTGTTGGCACGTGGGGGACGTTTCGAGCCACTCACGCTCCTGGCGAGTGATGAAGCCAACCGCCGGCCTGATGTCAGCGTCTTCAGCCCCGCCGTAGCCACTTTAATCGGCGATATCCTGGCCGACCCCGATGCGCGGATGCTCGAGTTCGGCCGCGGCTTACAATTTCCCGTGCAGACCGCCATCAAGACCGGTACCTCCACGGACTATCGCGATGCGTGGGCGATTGCTTTCGACTATCAGCACACGGTAGCGGTGTGGATGGGAAATCTCGATGGATCCGCGATGAATGGAGTGACCGGAGCCGTGGGTCCGGCGATGGTGCTGCGATCCGTGTTCTCCGAGCTCAACCGCGGCCGGGATACGCGGCCCCTCGCGCTGAGCCGCGACTTGATCCTTGCGAGGATTTGCCGGCGAGACGGTCTCCTGGCCGACGACGCGTGCGAGTCCACGAACGAATGGTTCCTGCCGGGTACTGTGCCGCCGCGGACAGGAGCATCCGCAGAACCCGCGCCCACTCAGTATCGAATGTTGCAACCCACCGCCGGGCTGCGGGTAGCGCATGACCCACGGATTCCAGGCGAATTCGAAGCGCTCCCCATGCAGATCGCTCCCGTGCAGGGGTTGCATCGAGTGGATTGGTACGTTGACGGCAGACTTGCCTCCAGCACTGCCCGTCCAAGCTACCCCTGGCCTCTTCAACATGGGACACACAGTGTCCACGCGAGGGTTTGGGTGCAGGCGTCTTCAGACGCTCACGATGCTGATGAGATTCGCTTCTATGTCAACTTAAGGCAGGACGGTCCCGCCCCCGCAAACAAAAACGCCGCCGGAAGCAACGCGCGAGGGGGTCACGAGCTGAAACCGGCGGCGATCGTACCGGCTGAGGGGGTCACCCGATGAGTAATACCTTGCAATCCGTATGCCAGCTACGAAATCCTGGGCTTCACTGCGGTGAACGCCCCCTGACGCATTGAGCGGCCATTCAAGGCACCGCGCACTCACCGCGCGTGCACCCCTATGGCTCGGGCGCTTCATTCATGCACAATGAGTGGGCAAAGATCGCCGGGGGCAATTTTTATTGCCCCCCTT
>JAQGOF010000202.1 GCA_028293745.1 Gammaproteobacteria bacterium
TCACGCGTGGCGTCGATGTCGTCGGTGAGTACCAGGTAGTGCTCGAGTTTGGTCAGGGGCACGTGTTACTTCCTGGTCTGGCTGCGTATGCCCGCGACGGGTCGCCGTGGGGAGAGGAGGCGGTTACCCGCCGGCGAGCTTCTTGATACCGGCTGCAGGAAACCGGATGCGCGGCTTCGATCCATCCGGTTTCAGCCCAAGATCGTCGGCGAGCACTATGCCCGCCTTGCGCATGCGCTCCTCTGTCACTTGCTCCGACAGTTCAACCGACTGATTCTTAAAGAACTCTTTCTGAGCCTTGGTCATTTTGAGCGCCTCGTGTCATTACTATATAGCCACCCAGCGGCGATTCCAACTCTGCCGATCACGCAACGCGAAACGACGCAAAGCCGGCAAATACGGGAAAATCGGCCGATTGCCCATTGACCGGGTCATCGGCCGAGAACTCATTCCTCGTTCTACAAACGAGGCTCAAAACGCAGGCGTTGTCCCCCGCATCCAGGATGATTTCGTGCTCACCTGATTCGATATCGCGCCATAGCGCGATCGCTCGGATGGCGTCAGCACGCTTACCCGTCTCCCTTAAAATAGGCCGGCTTCGTTCCGCCATACCCAGACTCGTCAGCGTAAGCACCGACGTTCCAGGATCCTCAGCCAGCACGGACGCGTAGCGCGAAGGCCAACGGCCGCGCAGCTGCGGCCCGTCCATCAGCAGTGCAATCAGCAGATTGGGCCCTACGGCACGAATCAAGTCTGCCGCCGGATCCTGGCGCGCCAAATCCTCACAAATCAGAACACTCCAAGTCATCCAGGATCCCAGCGTCACGAAGTGCAGCTCCCGCGACGATATCTGCGTTCCCTCCCACACATTTCTCAACGTAGTGATCTGGCCGGCAAGTTGATAAGCACGCGCCTGCTCCGAATCGAGACACCAGCGGTGATGCTTCGACTGCACCAAACTCAATGCTGGCACAAAACTCTGGCGGTCGGAGTACCTTGCAAGGGGACCCCCGGCAGCCTGCACCGCACATGCATTAATGCCCAACTCACGCCGATTTCCGGGAATCCGCACACCACCAATTAACATTATGCCGCTTTCCACAGCAATGGCGGACGCTGCATGATATTCCTCGAGCGACAGTGCCAGTTCTGGGAATACGATGGCGTCGATTCTGCGCGCCCTCCCGCTCGCAATGCCGATGGCACTCCTCAGACGTCGCTTGAAAGTTTGCAATCTCAGTGGATTGACTGGATTGTATTCGAACCAACTTCCGCCGCTGTCGGCTCGCTTTATCGGCCGGGCAGGTTGAAAATCGTTGCTATCAACCCGTTCGGGCCAAGGCAGTAAAAGCAGATTGAGCGTTTTGCCATCATCCCCGACGACCGCTCGAGGATAGGGCCCAATCCAGCGCCCCGTGATGTCATTTGGCAGGTACAGCGCCAAGTTGTGGGACAGCGAGCGGAGAGTGGCGCCCCGCTGCGGTGTATGTTGCTTGCCTAAGACACAGACCGAATCACGCGGCACGTCCCATGCGAAACTCGTCAATGTGTTCCGCTCAAGGAATCTTTGAGCCGCCATTAAGAATGGCGTCTCCCCCGCCTCGATGCCGATTCCGTCGCTCGCGGCGTCAGCGATCAGCGTCAAACGGATCAGCGCGTCTGATAGCGTGGGATCGTCTGCAATTTTGCTTAGGCTTGTATCGCCAACCGCCATCAACGCTGTCCAGTCGGCGAGCACCTCGCGTGGTATCGCGCGCATCAGGCTTGCCGCACTAACTCCCTTGCTTCTGTCGATACTTTTGCGCCACTGAAGGCCAGGTACGCGGCTATGTCTCCAATCTGGAAGTTGTGAGCCACGTTCGAAGATACGTAGGTATGTCCCACTTCGCTTCAGCAGCGAAGCGCAGACGGCAAATAAGTCCGGCGGCCACGACGGACATTCGGTCATCTTCTGCCGATTGCGCCCTATTCCTTCCAACCACTTTTGAATCGTGAGCATAGTTCGCGCGAGTGAGATTTCCTGCTCACTTAGACGTGCGAAGCAAATTTCTCCGTGGCCGACAATCGGCAAATCAAACCGACGTACCCGGGTGTCAACGTTCCAGGTAGCTCTTGAGCACCCGCGCAGGCTCGCCTGCCGCAATGGCAGGAGCCAACCAATCATTGACCGCCTTCACGAAGTCGGGATCGCGAGGCATGAGAATGGCTTTGTCGGCATGCGTGAGCGTACCGGGGAGCGTGCGGCACAACCCTGCATGATGATGCGTCTGCAGCTCCGCCTCCACATCGTCCGTAATCATGACATCCGCGTGGCCTGCGGTGATCTCGTCGAATATTGCACGGTTGTCGGGGTACACATTGATCTGGGCGTGGTGGACGTTGGATCGGACATACTGCTCATTCGTGCCACCTGGGTTGACGATGAGACGCACCTTCGGCCGGTCCACGGCAGCAAGGCCGCCATGAAACTTGCCCGAATCCGTGCAGCGTGCAAGGACGGTCTTGCCACCGGAGGAGTATGGAATCGAAAAGGCACCCTGCGCCTGACGGGCCGGCGTAACTGACACTCCACCCATGCTCAAATCGAAGGCGCCGCGACCGAGGTCATCGAGCATCGAAGACCAGGAAGTGTGGATGAAAACAGCGCGTGCATGAAGTTGCTCGGCCAGTTTCTGTGCCAACTCGATGTCTGACCCGCTGAGCGAGCCGTTGGCTTCGAGGCTGAACGGCGCATAGTCGCCCGTTGTACCTACGCGCAACAGTCCACTGGAAGTAATGCGCTGAACTGCAGGCACGGGCGTCTCCCGAACGCTGTGCAACACGTCTAGCAAGTCATGGCGGTTTTGATCGTTCCAACCAGCGCCATGAAGCCGTTGCTGCGCCAACGTGGCGTAGTGAGCCTCAAACTCATCGCTCTGCAAAACTGGGGCGGCAAGGTAAATTGCCTGAAGGAGATCGACCGTCAACCCATCGAGTCGGGGGCGTAGGGCAACAAGCGTAGTGATGGGCTCAGAGTACGAAAACCCGTGCGCCTTCCACTCCTCGTGCAACGCTCCCTGTACCTCGCGCGCAAGTCGCGCCTGCAATTCGAACAGCCGCTTCACCGGGTCGCTCACGAGACCCATTGGCGCTCCCAGATCTTGAGCGCGCTGAATGACAGCGTTCTCTCGCGGAGGATCGAATATCGGCGCATGCGTCTGCCACTTCACGGCGGCGACCGCCGGCATGACTGCCAGACGTTGGTCCGCCAGCTCCAGGATTCGTTCTACCGCCGCATCCTCAGTAACGAACTGAGTAGCCTCAGCAAACGCCACCCCCGACGAAAGCACCCATCCCAGAGTCAGGATCCATATCCTCGAGCGCATCGAAATCACAGCCACCTCGTTGAATCGCGCCGCCGCGTCAGACGGCTCCTACACAATGTTCTCAGAATAGCTTCTGCCCTGTTCAAGCTCGGAGGTTGAATATACTGTTCCCGAACGTTAAGGAGAGTGAAGATGATCCGAACAACTGTTCTGGCAGCACTCGCATGTGCGCTCGCTCTCGGCGCAGCGACGGGGTGCGACAACCGGGGGCCGGCGGAAAGGGCCGGAGAAAAGGTTGATCACACGGTAGATACGATCAAGAACGGCGGGCACGAGCCGGTCGGCGATTCCATCAAGGACGATGTGAACAAAGCGCGGGACAAGGCTGCGGACGCGGCGGAAGACGCCAGGAAGTAATCGAGGTTGCAGCCGGCGGCGCGCTCACGCGCCGGCCGCATTCCCGCGCGCCGCTCGTCGCGGCCGCACTCCAGTCCCGGGTGGACACACGGCGGCACCGAGTGCAACAACTTCAAATATTCTTTGCCGCCATCTGTCGGCTGATGTACTCCCCCTGCCGCAAGGCCAGTGCCACGATAGTCAACGTGGGATTGGCCGATCCCGGCGAGCTGAACGCACTGCCGTCCGAAACAAACAGATTGTTGATGTCATGCGTCTGTCCCCAGGCGTTCGTAACGCCATCGCGCGGATTCGCGCTCATCCGTGCAGTACACATGTTATGCGTTGCCGGCGGAGTGAGACTCCTGATTACGCGTTTGGCGCCGATAGACTCATACATCTTCGCCGCCTGATCCTGGGCGTGCTTGCGCAGCGCCTTGTCATTGTCGTGCTCATCGACATGAACGTGCGCGACGGGTGAGCCATAGGCATCTTTGATCGTCGGATCCAGCGTGATCCGGTTGTCAGCGCGCCCGAGATCCTCGCCACAGATGAACATGCCAGCCATGTTCCGATAGTCCTCCATGATTGCGGCAAAGTCGCGGCCCCAGCCGTATGGCAGGCCCACCAGCGGCAACGTCGGCAGATCGAGCGATATCAGCTCCAGGTGATAGCCGCCGACAAAGCCCCTCTTCGGCTCGTTGACGGTCTCATCTTCGACGATGCCCGCCAGCACCGCCCCCCTCCAGAATTTCACGGGCTGCTCGAACGTACCCCACACAAAGCCGCTGATGTGGTGGCAGTAGTTGCGCCCAACCTGCCCGGCGGAGTTGGCCAGACCCTGCGGGAAGCGCGCGGACTCCGACAACAACAGCAGGCGGGCGGTCTCGATCGAATTACCGGCGACACAGACGATCCGCGCCTTCTGGCGCTGCTCGGCACCCTTGCTGTCGCGGTAGACGACAGCGCTCACCCGTCCGTCGGCCCCATGCTCGATGCGAGTCGCCATGCACTGGATGCGCAGATCCAGGTTCCCGGTGGCTTCGGCGCGGGGTATTTCCGTGTACAGCGTGCTCCATTTCGCGCCCGTCTTGCAGCCCTGAACACAAAACCCCTGCTGGATGCACAAGCCCCGGCCGTCCCGCGGCCGCGTGTTGATAGCCATGTGATTCGTATGGACGCGTTTGTACCCAACTTTCTTCGCCGCCGCATACATCACCTTGAAGTTGTTCGACGCCGGCATGCCGGGATTGCCGTTGCGCCGGGTCACCCCCAGGCGGCGCTCCGCCAGCTGGTAGTAGCTCTTGAGCTCCTCGTAGGAGACCGGCCAGTCGATGAGGGAAGTGCCTGCCACGGGACCGTAGAGGGTGCGCGCCCGAATCTCCCAGGGCCGGATACGGGGTGTCGCGGCGGTCCAGTGAACCGTCGTACCTCCAACGGTCTTGCAGGTCCACACCGGCAGGCCGGGGAAGTCCTTTGCGACCCCCCAGGTTCCCGATTGCGTGCGCGGATCGAGCCACGTCAGCTGTCCAAAGGCTTCACCCGGCACCTGCGAGAAGGAGGCGAGTGACTGGCGTTGCCCGGCCTCCAACAGCACCACTTTGATGCCCCGCCGTGTCAATTCGTGCGCGAGCGTGCCTCCACCGGCACCTGAGCCAATGATGACTACCGCGCCGTCGTCATTTGAATCTATGCGCATCATGCGGATCCCAATACGGGGCCGCTGTCCGCCTGGGGGACATCGGGAAGCCAGCGCAGATCGTTGAAGCCCCGGAAGAGGTAGCCGCCCTTTGAGAAAGCCTCTCCTTCGTAGCCGAAATAGGCGTAGGCCATTGGCGTGGCGTACAAGACCTGCAGCGTGTTGGTCCGAAGGGCCTGGAAGAAGGCGGATGGCTCCACCGCCTTGAGCGCCTCCACACGGGCCGGTTCGCTGGCCGAGGCGAAGTTGGCACCCAGCCGTGCCAGGCCCTCCTGGTATTGCCTTCGCAAACCCTCGTCTTTGGCAACTGACGCATCTATTGAGTGCACGACGAGTGCGTAGGCCGCGTCCTCCAGCTTGTCGTGCGGAGCAATCGTCCGCGCGGCAGCGAGAACGGTGGCGCCCTCCGGGCTTGTTAGTGTGGTCAAGTCCAGCGCCCAGGCCCGCGATGGGGCAAAGAGTGCCAACGGGCTGCCGGCCGCAACCAGGCCCGTCAACATACCCGTTGCCGACTGCAGAAATACTCGTCGATCTGTAGTTCGTGCGCTGTTCATCACCCCTCTCTTTGCAGCGGCTTGGCTACGGCGACTGGACCTGCGCGGCAATGTGCGCCAGTTGCTCCACCATGGCAACGAAGGCTCGCCCCCAAGTGAATTTACCCTCCACTGACAGCGTAACCCCTAGCCGCTACCCGCCCCGCCAGTTACTCTCGCAAGCGGAAATCTCGATCTCGCACGCGCAGCATCGGAGCCTCGATGGGTCAGTTGATCGACGGTGAATGGCGCAACGAGCCGCCGCCGGCAGGCGGCTCGGGAGAGTTCGTCCGGGCGCCGACCACCTTTCGGAACTGGATCCAGGCAGGGAGCGCTTGCGAATTCCCGGCAATGCCGGGCCGTTACCATCTGTACGTTGCCCGTGCCTGCCCCTGGTGCCATCGGACAATGATTGCCCGCGTCGCCAAGCGGCTGCAGAGCGTGGTATCAATCAGCTTCGTCGAGCCTTTCGTGTTCGATCACGGCTGGGCATTCGCAAACCCTGACCCGCTGACGGGTGTCCGCTATATCCACGAGCTCTACAGCCAGGCCGACCCGCTGTTCACGGGCCGCGCGACAGTGCCGGTGTTGTGGGACAAGGAAACCCACACTATCGTCAACAACGAATCGGCGGACATCATCCGGATGTTCGACCATGAGTTCGATGACATCACCGATGAGTTGACCGACTACTACCCGGAAGCACTCTCCAGGGAAATTGACCAGATCAGCGACCGCTTGTACGAAACCGTCAACAACGGCGTGTACCGCGCGGGATTTGCGACGAGCCAGTCGGCATACGAAACCGCTTTCCAGCAGCTTTTCGAGTCCCTGGACTGGCTTGAAGAACGGTTGCAACGACACCGCTACCTCCTCGGCGAGCTCGTAACCGAAGCCGACTGGCGTCTGTTTCCTACTCTCGTGCGGTTTGACGCCGTATACTACGGGCACTTCAAATGCAACTTGCGCCACGTGTACGAATATCCCGCCCTGTGGGGCTACACGCGCGAGCTCTACCAGATGCCCGGAATCGCAGCGACGGTGTCTGTAGATGAATACAAGATGCACTACTACGGCAGTCACCGGAATCTCAACCCGGCCGGCATAATCCCTTCGGGACCCTTGCTGGATTTCACGACTCCCCACGGACGCGGCCGCCGATGACGACGCGTCAGCGAGGCTACGAAGTCAGGCTGATGATTCTGCTCAGCCTCGCCTTCGGATTCGTCTTCTTTGACCGCAATGCCCTGAACTTCCTGGCGCCCTTCGTAGCGCCCGACCTGCACTTGAGCAACACCCAGGTCGGCATGGTCTCGGCGGGATTCTCATTCGCGTGGGCAATCGCAGGTTACCTCGGCGGAGCGCTGTCCGATGCGACCGGGCGGCGCAAATCCTTTCTGCTGGGCGCGTTCGTCATCTTTTCCCTGTGCTCGTGCCTGTCGGGTATGGCCACTTCCTTTGCCCTGCTGTTGGCTTCGCGGATCCTGATGGGGCTGTCGGAAGGCCCCATCATGCCCGTCATGCAATCGCTGGTAGTGGCGGAGTCCAGCGAAAGCCGGCGCGGCCTGAACATGGGCTTCGTGCAGAATTTCGGCAGCAACCTGATCGGCTCGACGGTCGCTCCACTGGTGCTCGTCACGCTGGCTGCGCTCTACGGCTGGCGGGCCGCCTTCTACATCGCCGCGCTTCCGGGCCTGATCCTTGCGGTATTCATCTGGCGGTATGTCCGCGAACCATCACCTCCAGCCCAGGTGAGCTCCGGAGTCCAACCGGCAGAAGCCCCCAGGATGCGGCTGCTCGAGGTGATCGCAGAGCGCAACATGTGGTTGTGCATCCTGATCAGCATCTTCATGGTCCCGTGGATGATCCTCGCCTGGGTGTTCTTACCCCTCTTCTACGTCAATATCCGGCACGTGGCATTGTCAGATATGAGCCTGCTGATGAGCGTGCTCGGTGTATCGGCTGCACTGTTTGGGTTCATCGTGCCCGGTATTTCGGACAAGATCGGGCGCAAGCCCGTCATGATCGCGTTCTCCTTCGTTGGCCTGCTCACACCTGCGGCAGTGCTGTACTACACCGGGCCGTTGACGGTGTTGGCTGTGCTGATCTTCATTGGCTGGTCGGCAAGCGGTGTCTTTCCACTATTCATGGGAACCATACCGTCGGAGACGATTCCAGCCCGTTACATCGCAACCTCGCTGGGCCTCGTCATGGGACTGGGCGAGTTGATCGGCGGCGTATTGACGCCCGTGGGTGCCGGTTGGGCTGCCGACCGCTATGGGCTCCGAGCGCCCATATACATCGAAGCCGCCTGCGCCCTGATTGCCACGGTATTGGCGCTCTTCCTGCAGGAGACCGCGCCCGCGAAACTCAGCCGGCGCCGGGGTCCCCACGAAATCAAGCGTCTTGTTCGTCAGCGGAAGCTCATCACGGGCGGAATGCTTGATTTCGTGGGGTGGCCTCGGGATGGCCGCGGGCAGCAGCTTCCGCTTTCTGCTGAGTCTCGAGGAATTCCCGCGACGGCCGGGGAATCGCCAACGCCGCCTTGACCCCGGGGCGTTCCATCATTCGCGAGTACCAGTCAACGACTCTGGGGCTGCCCTTCTGATTGACGATATCCGCGTAGCGTTCCGGCATTCCGATTAACATGGAGAACAGGCTGACATCGGCCAGTGTGAACTGGCTGCCGAGCATCCAGGGGCCGGCCATTCCCTGCTCCATCCGCTGAATAGACGCTCGAACCCTGCGGCGCCAGTCATCGAGCTGTTGCGGGGTCCAGACCTGCGCCGCCGACTCCCGCCACTTGTCGCGTTGCTCCTTCAGGGGAATGCGCTGGACCTTTGCCTCGAATTCCGCCGGGCTCAAATCCCGCACCGCCGTCCTGATCATGGCGTACCAGCCTAGAAAGGACAGCGCGGGGCAGAAATACTCGTCTACGAACTTGGTCCAGACTCGCATTTGCGCCCGCCCATAGGCATCCGGCGGGCGCAAAGGGATGCCCTGAAACGTCTCATCGACGTATTCGTTGATCACAGTCGATTCGGTGAGCACCTTGCCGTCGTGGACCAGCACGGGCACCTGTCCGTTCGGGTTGATCTTCACGAACCACGGCTCGTGCTGCTCGAACTGCAGCAGGTTCAAGACGTGGCTCGTGAACTCGAGACCCTTCTCCTTCAGCGGCAGCAGCGCCTTCAGAGAGTTGGCACCCGGGCCCCCGTGATACAGCTCGAGCATGGCTACTGGAAATTCCGCGTGAGGGTGAAATACCACGCCCGCGGCATTCCCGGCTGCCCCTCGACCGTCGGCTCGCCAAACGGCGTCGTGTCGAAGGCATTCAGGAAATACACGTGGTTGGTCAGATTGCTGATCCCGGCAGCTGCAGCCCAGCTTCGGTCGCTGGTCGCATACTCGATGCGCGCGTTGTGGAGTGTGTAGCCCCCTACGCAGGAAGTTATGGTAGATGCGCTACAGATCTGCGTCTGAAGATAGGCGTCGTAACGTGGTGTCACCGTAGCACCGTTCGGCAGCGAGTAAACGTATTGCGCGGACGCTGCCCCGTTCCACTTCGGAACATAGATGGGCGAGCCGCTCAGAGTGATGCCGCCGTTAGTGGCATTCTTGGCTGTGAACTTCGTGTACCCGGTCGAACCGGTTATGGTCAGGGGACTGATCGGCCGCAATTGCACTTCCAACTCGCCCCCGCTGATCTTGCCGGGGGAGTTCACATAGTTGGTTTTCGGAATCGCGATGCAAGGAGTGATCGGCGTGTTGGTTCCCGGCACATTGAGACAATCTATTCCCGCTACCGGGACTATTCTCTGGGTGTAGTCATTGTAAAAGGCCGCCGCGTTCACCCGCAGCTTGCGGTCCAGTAGATCGCTCTTGATGCCAACCTCATATGCCTTCATGGATTCGCCCTGGACGGCCACGAACTGCGACGCCTGGAAGGGACGCGGGTTGAAGGCCGGCGGGCGGTAGCCAGTCGAGGCCGTAAAGTACACCATCGTTCCTTGGGTGAGCTGATAGTCGGTGCCGGCGAGCCAGTCGAAATGAGTTGCATCCGACTGCACGGGTGCCTTGAACTGAGTGTTGTCAAAGTCATCGTGCTTCTTGTCCGAGGAGTAGCGCGCGCCGGCCGTGAAGTGCCACTGGTCCGTCAGTCTGTAAACACCATGGATGAATCCCGACTCGTTCTCGAAACGGCCGACGTCGAGTCCGTCCACCAGCAGCGCGTTTGGAATGTATTCACCGGTGAGCGGTTGCAGGGTAAGACCGGTTGGATTGCTGGCATAGGCTGCGAAATTCCCCGAGAACGCCGGCAGCTCGACTTGCTGTGCGCTCGTGCCGTTGCCCAGGTAGTAGAACCCGCCCGCGGTCCATTCCAGGTGTTCGAACAGCCTGCCGCTCAGCTGTAACTCGGCGGTCCGGTACGTAAACCGCTGGATACCATCGACAACCGAGAAGCCTAACGGCGAAACGTCCTGGTCGGTGGAGAACTGACCGTTCCAATTGCGCCAGGCGGCAATGAGCTTGGCGTTGAGGTCGTTGGTGATCTTCCAGTTCAGCGTGCCAGAGATGCCCTTCTGGTTGAGAGAGGTCTTGGGCGGAAAACTCAACCCCGAATACGGGTCGTTGAACGTCGCGTAACTCACGTACGGATTTGGAGGCAGGAAGCGGTTGTCGTAACTCACGCCGTATTTACTGACCATCAGCGCGTTCCACCTGGCGACGCTGTTGGTGAAGGGCCCGATGGCCAGCAGCGTGTCCGCACGCGCCTCAGAATCATCCCGCTGGTAGTCCATGGTCACGTTGAAATCGATATTGTCATTGACGACATACCGAATGGACGCGCGCACACCCGCGACATCGGTTCCGCCCAGGGTGCCGGTCTTGCAACCACCGAGACGGTTATGCGTTTGCGCCGGCAACGTCCCGGACTGACTCGGATTTGCACAGACGAAGTCGATGAGCTTCTGATACCCGTTCTGCTTCTTCGATACGCCGGTGATGCGCGCAAAGAGCTTGTCGGGAATGATCGAGAAGTCGTAGCCCGCTCGCAGGTCCACCCGGTGGAAGTCGCCCACGGTGCCCTCGATGAAGCCGGTGTTGCTGCCGCTCGGCTGCTTCGACACGTAACGTATGGCGCCACCGATCGAGCCGCGCCCGAACAGGGTTCCCTGCGGGCCGCGCAATACCTCGACGCGCTCGAGGTCCATCAAATCCACTTGAGTGCCCATGACCGTCGGGTAGTAGACGTCGTCCACGTAGATACCGACTCCGGGCTCGAAGGCGAAGTTGAAGTCGTACTGGCCAACGCCGCGAATATATGCGCTCATCGTGTTGCCGAAGGCCGCCTGCGTCGGCCGCAAGCTTGCGTTCGGGACGTCATAACCGATATCCGCGGTGCTGGTGAAACCCCGCTGCTGAATGTCCTCGGCCGTGATCGCACTGATGGCGATTGGTGTCTGCTGCAGATTCTCCTCCCTGTACCGGGCAGTCACGACCACTTCCTGCAGGCCCCCGGTGTTACTGGCAGCCGCGGTCGCTGCGTCTTCCGCGAGCGCAACCGATGAGACGAGCGCGAGGGCGCTGACTGCGAGAGCCGTCGTCAGCACGCCTTGCGCGGTGACCTTGGTCATAGATTCCCCCTAAATGCTGCTGACCCCGCAGGTTGCGCCTGCGCCACGCAGGCAACCAGCGCCTTCCCTGCGGGATTGGCGGCTACGTTACTCGCGAATTTACGTGCGGGGATAGACTCACACGGAACGGTGAATCAACTAAAAAGGAACAACGGTGCAACGCGCGGCGCTTTTAGTGTGTTGGAAGCGCCACATGCGTCTTCAACAGGTCCGCGCGAAGCGTGCGCGCTGCGAGGAAGTAGTGCACTGCGGCCCAGAGCAGGAACACCGACATTGCCATCATTGCCTGGCGAATGCCAGTGGCGGAAGCCGCTGCGCAGGCGCGCTGCAGCGCCGAAAGCTCACCGTGTGGTGGCGCGCCGCCCGGGCACATCAGTTTGAAGTTGCCCGGTGCGAAAGCTGCCGCGCCGAATGTATCGCTCAACAAGCCCAGCAGGGTGGGGCCGATGCCGACACCAACCAGTCCGAGCACCAGTGAAACCGTGAATGCTGAAGAGGCCCTCATGTTGGCGCCCACCATGTTCTGTGCCATGGCCAAAGTGGGCGTGAAGTAGACAAACAGAGCGACATGGGCAGCCATGAGCGCCACGACGGCCGAGGTGACCGTCGATTGATCAAAACCAACCAGGAAGGCAGGGGCCGCAAGTGTCAGCCCGATTGCCGGTCCCCACACGTACCAGCGCTTGTCGAACCGCCCCGCCCAGTCGACACCGAATCCGCCGAGGGCGAGTCCCGAGGCCATTGCACCACCAGCTATCAGCGACAGCAGCCGCCCTGCTTCCGCGAACCCGAGGTGATAAGTCCTGAGCAGGAACGGCGCAAGAAATTGCCCTATGGCGTTCATCCCGATCGCCGCGAGCGCGCAGCCGATCAGGATGTGGCACATCGAGCGCTTCGCCAGCAGGAATTTCAACACCACCCCGAATGGTGGCGGCGGCCCCGCGGAGGCCCCTGCCACGTCCGACAAGCCGCGCTGCGGCTCCCGCAACGTCAGAAACGCAACGACGGAGACCACGAGGCCTGGGATTCCGATAGCGACAAACGCGGCGCGCCAGCTCACGTGTTCCGCCATCCAACCGCCCAGGCTCGAGCCGATAACCACTCCCAGTGGAGCGCCGAGCCAGATGATGGACATTGCCGAGGCGCGCTTTTCCATCGGATAGTGGTCGCCGATCAGCGATGCCACGGGTGGCCCGAAGCCAGCATCACCCACGCTGACACCTACGCGAAACAACAGCAGGCGCGCGAAGCTGGTGGCCGTGCTGCAGAGCCAGACCATTGCGCCGAAGATCGCCAGTGAGCCTGCGATGATGCGCGTACGGTTCGTATGCTCCGCAAGGCGCGCAATCGGCAGACCGAGCAGCGTGTAGAGAATCGCAAAGCCGAGCCCCTGGATGAGGCCCATCTGGGCGTCCGTGAAGCGCAAGTCAACCTTGATGGCCTGCGAGACCGCGGCCATACCTAACCGATCGGCGAGATTCAACGCGTTGCTGACCAACAGGATGGCGAGCAACCAGGCCCGGTAAGCCCTGGAGAAAGTCTGCATCCGCACGAGGATGCACTACGGATGCGCAAAAGCTCAAGCGAATCCGCGCGGCGCGCCCGGCCATCCCTGGCCAGGTTTTAGACGCGGACAGCACGTCAGAGTGGATTGTTCGATACGCGAACGCTGGAGCCGCGAGCGGCTACCACCACGTCAGTGTCGCACTGCGCCCGTTCGCTCGGAGGTACGCGCACCGGTACCCGGCCGCGGCGCTGCTCCTTTCGAAAATTCCTCGATCATCTTGCGGTTGAATGCGGGAATGTCATCGGGCTTGCGGCTGGAAACCAACCCGGATTCAACGACCACCTCGTTGTCAGTCCACTTCGCGCCGGCGTTGATCAGATCCGTTTTGACGGATGGCCACGAGGTGATGGCGCGTCCTTTCACCACGCCCGCATCGATCAGCGTCCAAGGGCCGTGACAAATCACCGCTACAGGCTTACCCGCCTGGAAGAAGCTACGCACAAACTCGAGAGCCGTTGGCATCACGCGCAGCTGGTCCGGGTTGGCGACTCCTCCTGGCAGCAGCAGCGCGTCGAAGTCATTTCCATCCGCGTCATCCAACGCTACGTCGACCTTGAACTTGTCAGCCTTGTCGAAGTGGTTCCACCCCTGCACCTCGTTCTTGGCAGGAGACACTATCCGTGTATCGGCGCCGGCCTCCTGCAGTGCCTTGCGCGGCTCGGTCATCTCCACCTGCTCGAACCCATCCGCCACCAATATCGCAACCTTCAATTCGCTCAATGTTGGCATTTCAATTGCTCCTCATCTGGCAAGCGCGCGACTCCCCCGCGAGCCGCGCAGGGTGTACAGAGCAGCAGGCGGCGTGCCTTGGACACTCTCAGCTCAAGTACGGACGCCAAACCGGCAACTGCGCTATAGTCGCCGCCTCAGGCTACGGCAGCGTACCGTCGAACAGCCGTTGGAACCGAAGGGGGGTAGTCATGAGCATTCTGAGCACTCTCACCGGCGCGCTCGAAGGAGCACCCAACGCCACACCAGGCGGCACCGCCACACTCAATCCGGGTGCAGCGGCCACGGGTGCCCTGGTCGTCTCGCAGATCATCGCAATGATTCAAAGCAGGCCGGGCGGGCTGTCAGGCCTCCTGCAGGCATTCCAACAGGGCGGCCTCGGCCACGTATTTCAGTCATGGATAGGTACTGGCCAGAATCTGCCCGTCTCCGCCGATCAACTCCACGGCACCGTGGGCTCTGATTGGATCTCGCGCATCACCCAGGCCACCGGCCTGCCGCAGGGCCAGGTTGAGCAGCATCTCTCGCAGCTTCTGCCGCAGATCGTCGATCACCTGACACCCAACGGGCAACTGCCGCAAGGCGAGCTCGGAGGCGAGCTCACCAAATTAGCGCAGCGGTTCCTGCACGGCTGAACAACAGGTCCACCCGGGAACAGATCACCACACCAGTGGAGAAATAACCATGAAGATCCGCAGCTCCAGCGCCTGGATATACGGCGCTCTATTGACGAGCGTGTTGGCTTTTCCGCTGGCAGGCAGCGCTGCCGATACAGCCACTTCCACCGCGACACCGGTGCTTTGCAAAGACGGTACGACGTCGGCTCACAGCGGCAAGGGCGCATGCAGCCACCACGGCGGAGTGAACAAGTCCGGAACGGCTGCCACGAGCGGTGCTGCCTCGGGGTCATCCACGAGCCCAAGCGCTTCCTCAGCCACCCCGGCACCAGCTCCATCGGCTGCGCCCGCACCTGCGCCACAAACCCGTGCAGCTCCTGCACCAACACCAGCCACCCCGCCCGCCGGCAATGCGATGAGGGCACAAGTACCTGCCCAGACCCCAGCACCTGGCGGCGGCGCCGGAATGGTCTGGGTCAACACGGCCTCAAAGGTGTATCACTGCACGGGCGACCGGTGGTATGGCAAGACCAAACAGGGTCAATACATGACCGAAGCCGATGCAAAGGCGCAGGGCAACCGCCCGGACCATAACAAACCCTGCTCCTGATCGAACGGCCTGCGCTGACCAGCGCGCATCTGATTCGCGGCGGTCCTTGTGATCGCCACGAAAATCAGTCCTCGATTTCGAACTGCTCCTTGAATGTCAGCTTATTCACCGAGACAACGTTGAAGCTACCCTGCTTCAGCAGATCGTCCAGTGAGGTCAGTTGACTGCGTGGTTTGTCCGGAAAAGCGATCAGCACGGCATCCTGAGTGGGATGAGGGTTCGCTACGAAGCCGACCGTCATCGCATTCAGGTCGATTGTCTCCGTTTTGCTGTCGATAGGGTCGTAGACATTCGCGCTTTGCAACGCAACCCGTGTTCGAACCCTGCGGCCCTTCAGTCTCTTTATCTGCTCAGTGCCACCGGCAAACACGGACCCCACCAGTCGCCACAACCGCCGATTCATGACTTTGCGCTCCTGGTTCCTGCGGATCTGTCTGTGCTGCGGGTGCTGCCGCCGCCGAAACCCTGGGTACTCTGCTGTGGTGCAGCGCCGGGTTGGCCCTTGCCGATGCTGTAACCGGCTGATCTCGGCTTACGGTGCGAGTCTAGCGCTTGCTGAAACCCCGGATCCAAAAAAGTGGACTTTGCACGTCCGGACTCCCGGATCATGCTCGGGCACGATGTCACGCCCTGCAGTAGGCAATGCCGTTCGGGCCCCTCGGAGTTGCATCCGCAACGATGTCCTCACCGCAGATGAGACACTTTTGAGCACCGTCGGATAAGTTGCCTCCAACTTCGCCGGCACTTGACAGTCCATTTCCAGCGTGCGAAAAGTTCTACTCCACGCACAACAATATTTGAAGCGGACCCGGCGTGGAGGCTTGTCGCGGTCCCGGGATGGTTTCATGCCGCTAGAGACTCTCGAGCCGACTCTGACTCGTCGGGCGTTCCATCACCACGAATTGCGCATCGACGCGACCTGGCACGCTGGTTCTGCTCTATCGCGTTGCGTGTCCGCGTGCCTGTGTGCGCTGGCGATGCTCCTTTGTGTGACAGATGCGTGCGCGCAAGCCACGCCCAGTCTGTACCAAATGGTGTCGAGTCTCTCTGACCGGGGCGTGTACCAATTCAATGGGCTGGAATTCGCGGCGGCAGCCGCGAATGATGCGGCCTATTCGAACCTGCTGAAGGTGTGCGCGCCTACGAACACCGGAGCACCGGTCTCCGCCAGCTGCGCCGGCCCTACGCAAACGATATTCAACCGGTTGCGCGAGCTGGAAGACAACGCCGACCAGTTGCTTGGGCGCGGTGAAACTCAATACAGCCTGCGGCTCGACCCGCAATCACTGGGTTTCGCACTGAGGTGGACTGCTCCGG
>JAQGOF010000217.1 GCA_028293745.1 Gammaproteobacteria bacterium
AAGACATTCGGTACGCCCGCCGATCAGATATCGGGGAGGTCTCCGCTTCAGCAGAGCTGCTCGGCAGGCTCGCTACCGTCGATTGGATCGAGCTCATGGTGACCCTCACAGAAAATAAGTCATGGTAGGTGCGGGAGTCAGGACTTTCGGTTCATCACCGTTGCGGGTGCAACCTTTCGGCCTCAAAACATCGATGCAGCAATGCTCATCCGGCTGACGCTTCCACCAGCGAAGACCGAACTTAAAATCGGAAATCGAAGCAGCGAAACGACATGGTGTGCTGGTCTGGAGCCAACAATCTGCCGTAGCGCTCCTCGATGGCCTCGGAGCAGATCCTCGAAACAGATAAGTGGCGGGGACCACAAGGAGAATCGGGGACGTACTGAACTCAATGGTGCATCGCGTCATCGAGGCATTGGCGCGGACCCGGCTTTGTATCGCTGCATTTGAGGGATTTGCTACACACGCACGGTCGGCGACCCCATATGTTGAGTACAAACTCGGGTGATGCGGCACACCGATGCAATGCGAGCGGAGAGTTCAACAGCGGCCTTCGATCTCACACCGGACGAAAGAGGCACGGATGGACTTGGTGGTGGAATGGGCGCTGAAAATCGACGTCTGCAGAGCGAGCTCGATCTGCGCAACTGTGCGCTTGATTCTGCGTCAAGCCACTTCATGATTCTTGACGTAAGCGGGTTGCCGTGGCGAATCGTTTACGCCAATCGTGCTGTCGCAAAGGACCACGGGTATGAACCCGCAGAGCTGCTCGGGCAAGACCCAGCGATCCTGACATCGCTCGCGGAGAACAAGGTAGTATTTGGACGCCTCGGCAAAGCCGTACGCGAGGGTGCCAACGCTAGCGCTGAGTTGGTTTCGCGGCACCGTGACGGCTCGACTTTCTCGGTTGGCATATCCTTGACACCTGTACGCCATACCGCCGATGCCGTGAGTCACTATCTTGCGATAGGAGCGGATATCACGGTAAAACTCGAGCAGGAGCGTGAACGCCGACTTCTGCAGGAGAGACTTTATAACGAAATGCAGGAACGCGAGCGCATCGGTATCGAATTGCGGCTCGCACAGAAGCTCGAGTCCGTCGGCCGGCTGGCAGCTGGGATCGCACACGAAATCAACACGCCGATCCAGTATATTGGCGACAGCCTGTTGTTTCTTGAGACGGCGTACGAGGCTCTCGATCAAATTCGAGCCGCCTATCTGACTGCATTCGAGCAGCTGGGCGAAGCTGCTGCTGCGCCCGCCATACGAGAAGATGTTCAAGCCGCCGAGGAGGCCCTGGATATGCCGTTCCTTCGGAAGGAGATACCCCGAGCCTTCGAGAGAACCAAGGACGGCGTGGAACGAGTGGCGGCGATTGTTCGCGCGATGAAGGAATTTGCACACCCGGACAGCGCCGAGCAGAACCCGGCGGACCTGAACCGTGCTCTGGAAACGACATTGCTGGTTGCGCACAACGAGTATAAATACCACGCTCAGATCGAGAGACGGCTCGGCGAATTGCCCGACGTGATTTGCAACGTCGGTGAACTCAATCAGGTGTTTCTGAATCTGATTGTGAACGCCGCACACACGATCAACGAATCCGGCCAAGACGCGCAGACCGGCCGGATCACGATCACAACGGCAGCCGCCGGCGAACATGTGCAGATCAGTGTCATTGACAACGGCTGCGGGATTCCCGCGGAGAATCTCGACAAAATCTTCGACCCTTTCTTCACGACCAAACCCGTAGGCCGTGGCACGGGCCAGGGTCTTGCGATCGCGCGTGCCATTGTCGTCGAGAAGCACGCGGGAAGAATCGATGTGCACAGTGAGGTAGGCAGGGGCACGCGGTTCGTCCTCCAGATTCCTATTGCTGGCCGGCGGCCTGGCTGCGCGACATGAAGCGTCTTCTTCTTGTGGACGATGAGCAGCCGGCACTCGATGGCCTGCGCGCCAGACTTCATCGCATGAGTGGCAAGTGGGTTGTGGAGGGTGTCAACAGCGGCGAAGACGCTATCGAGCGGATGCAGCGTCAGCCTTACGATGTCATCGTGACCGACATGCGCATGCCCGGGATGGACGGGGCGCTACTGTTGCAGACGGTCAGCGAGCGCTGGCCGCAAACGATCCGTATTGTGCTGTCCGGATATGCAGATCTTAAACAGATCGCCCGGCTCGTGCCATTTGCCCATCAGTATCTGAGCAAGCCATGCGACCCCAAGCAGCTCGAAGGCGTCATCGATCGCTGCGTGCAATTGCACGACCTTCTGCATGGAGCCGAGTTGCGGGCGATTGTGGGGCGCATTCACAAGTTGCCATCGCTCCCGCGCATCTACTCGGCGCTGCAAGAAGCTGTCCGAAACGACAAAATCACTGTCAGCGAAGTGGCAGGCCTGGTCGCCACCGATTCCGCCATCGCTGCCCGGGTATTGCAGCTCGTCAATTCGGCTTTCTTCCGGCTGGCCCGGCGCATCACCAACATTGAGCAGGCGATCAGTTATCTGGGCTTCACGGCGATTCGAAACGTGGCCGCTTCGGTAGAGCTTTTTGCACAGTGGGGGGCGGACGACCGCAGCCCTCTCGACCCGGAGAAATTGCAGTCCCATGTTCTTGCTGTGACGGCCGCCGCGAGCGCACTGACTACGAAGACTCCCATAGCCGATGACACCTTGCTCGCCGGGCTGCTGCACGACATCGGTTACTGGGTGCTGGCGCAGGAATGCCCTGCGGATCTCAAGAAAGCCCTCGATCTCGCTGCAGCGGCGGGCATTGCGCTTCACGAAGCGGAGACCCGAGTCATGGGAGCCTCCCATGCCGAGGTCGGCGCCTACCTGCTCGGAATCTGGGGCTTGCCCTATTCGGTCATCGAAGCGGTGGCCCATCACCACCAGCCGCATCGGGTTGCACAAAACCAGTTTGACGTCCTGGCCGCCCTGGCCATCGCGGATGCGCTGGTCCCGGTGAGTGATGCGTTCGCCGCTGATGCAATACTCGCGACGGACGCACGGATCGATCAAAGCTATCTGACATCTGTTAACGCACCGTTTGACCTGAATGAGGCGAAGCGACGCGTTGCTGAGATAGCCGAGACGGAAGAGGTATCACCATTATGAGCAACGGGCCATGAGCAAACAGGATTCGCCGCGCGTACTCTGTGTGGATGACGAGCCCCGAGTCGTCGAAGGTCTGGTTCTGCATCTTCGCAAGGACTATGACGTCCACACTGCGCTAAGTGGCGATGAAGCCCTGCAGAAGCTCAAACACGTCGGCGGCGTTGCCGTGGTCATTTCAGACATGCGAATGCCAGGCATGGATGGTGCGACCCTGCTGCACAGAGTAATGAGTTCATATCCGGATGCCGCACGTATCCTGCTGACAGGTGAGCCGGGACGTGACGCGGCCGTCGCCGCGGTCAATAAAGCGCAGATATTCCGCTTCCTGACGAAACCTTGCCCACCGGACCAATTGCGAACCGCGGTAGAGGCAGGTGTGTTGCAACACCAACTGGTCAGGGCGGAGCGCACGATCCTGAAAGAGACCCTGGTGGGCTCCATCAAGGCGCTCATGGACGTGCTCGCAATCACGAACCCGGTCGCCTTCGGCCGTGCGAGCCGCCTCAAGCGTCTGGCAATTGAATTCGGCCACACTCTGGAGCATACGGAGTTCTGGCAACTCGAAGCGGCGGCGATGCTCTCCCAGCTGGGGTATCTGTCTCTGCCGACGCAGCTCGTCGAAAAGCTGTACTACGGTGAGCGGCTCACGCCTGAGGAGAAAACACTTGCGGGCGGAGTTACGGATCTCGCCATGAAGCTCTTGGGAAACATCCCCCGCCTGGAACCCGTGTTGCAGATTCTGGCGGCTCTGCGCTGGACGGATGAACAGATCGCGCGCCTCGGCGATGGAACTGTTGGAATCGGGACGCGCATTCTGGCACTTGTGCTGGAGTACGACAGCCTTGTGACTCAGGGTCACTCGGTGGACGTTGCGGTCCAGACGCTGCGCCGCCGGAATTCGCGCTTCGGGACGCGACTGGTCGAGCAATTCGCCACGCATCTCGGGGCCGGATCCGGCGCGAATGAGCTGCGCGCAATTTCCCTACGCTCTGTGTTGCCTGGGATGATCATCATGCAGGATGTGCGTACTCATGTGGGCACCCTACTCGTGGCGCGCGGCTTCGAAGTGTCCAGCACGTTCCTGGAGCGGATTCAAAATTTCGGCCCTGATCTGCTGGGCGAGACGGTGAAGGTGATGGTCCCCGCGGCAAAGGCTGTGGCAACCGAGCCCGGTTCTCTGTGACTATCAGATCGGCGTTCCGGTGCGGCATGACTCGTCCGCCGGCACGTTTTGATCTTCGGCTGGGGTGCTTTGATCGGCCGCGAGGGTGAAATGAAACGTGGCGCCCTTGCCCACGTCGCTTTCGGCCCAAATGCGTCCTCCGTGCCGTTCGATGATGCGGTGGACGATCGATAACCCCACGCCGGTACCTTCGAATTCCGACTCGGAATGCAAACGCTGGAACACGCCGAAGAGCTTATGGGCATACTCCATGTTGAATCCAGCACCATTGTCACGCACGAAGTAAACAGTCGCTGACCCGTCAGTCCGGCAGCCCAGTTCGATGATACCTGGGCGGCGCTCGCGCGTGAACTTGAACGCATTGGACAACAGGTTCACCCATACCTGCTCGATCAGCGATGCATCCCCATTGCAGTGGCCGAGCGTACCGATGCGCACTGTAGTGTGTTGTCGGCGCCAGGGTTCCTTCGCAAGCAGATCCTCGATCAGACGACGGGCCAACGGGTCGAGATCGACGCGGCCCTGCAAGAGCGGTTGGCGTCCGAGCTGCGACAGTGCGAGCAGGTCCTCGATCAACTGTCCCATGCGTCGCGCGCCTGCCTCCACATGTTTGAGTATTGGCAGGCCCTCGGCGGGAATACTGTCTTTGAAATCCTCCATATACATCTCGGAAAAGGCTAGCACTGTCCGTGCGGGTGCCCGCAGATCGTGCGAGACGGAGTAGGAGAATGACTCGAGCTCTCGATTCACGGCCTCGAGTTGCCGATTGGCCACCTCCAATTCTTGGGTCCGCTGCCGGACCCGCTCCTCGAGTTGCCGGTTGGTGCGCCGCAAATCGCGCACTGAAAGGGCTCGGTTGATTACCGGCAGGATGATGTTCAGCCTGAACGGCTTTACGATGTAGTCGAGCGCGCCGGCCTGCATGGCCTTGACCGCGGTGTCGATGGCCGCGTGCCCGGTCATGACAATCGCCACCTGATCGGGCGAAATCGCGCGCGCCGCGGTCAAGAGCGCAATGCCGTCCATTTCCGGCATCATGAGATCCGTCAGCAGGAGGTCGAATTCCTGATCCCGCAGAGCATCGAGCGCGCGACGCGCGGAGGTGAATCCCGTGGTTGAGTATCCCTCGATCGACAATGTGTCCGACAAGGCTTTCAGCTGCACGGATTCGTCGTCAACGATCAAAAGGCGGGCACTGGGTGGAATGTTCATGGGTCAATGCGTCTCTGCTTCGCTATCAGTGGCGGCAGTCAGCTCCGCCAGGGCCATCCGCAACTCATTCAGTCGCGGCGGCTTGTTGAGTACGCGGTCCACATGAGGCGGAATATCGTTTTCGGCAACGAGGCGATGGCCCCACCCAGTCAGCATGACGATCGGCGTGCGCTGGGACACCGCCTTGATCGCGGCTGCGACTTTGCGCCCATCCACGTACGGCATGCCGAGATCTGTAATTACGAGGTCGAAGCGGTGGCTGGCCTTTGCGGCAGCGCTGAACGCATCGATCCCGGCCTGGCCGCCGTTGGTGGGGGTAATCACGTGCCCATCGTCCTCAAGCGCATCCTGTACGGATTTGATGAGGAGCGGATCGTCGTCGACCAGCAGAATGCGAAGGCGCCGTGCGAAGACCGGTGTAGGAATGCGTACGGTCATCGTGAGTGCGGGCGTGTAGCCGGGGAAAATCATTCGGAAGGTGGTGCCGCGGCCCAGCTCGCTCTCCAACTCGAGCTCCGCGCTGTGGCGCTGAATCATGCCGTAGACCATCGCAAGGCCAAGGCCGGTGCCCCGCTCACCCTTCGTCGTAAAGAACGGCTCGAGGCAACGCCGCCGGGTCTCTTCATCCATACCGATGCCGGTGTCGCTGACTTCGATGTAGACTTCGGAACCGGTGGACGCATTATCTGTGGTCTCGGCTTGGATGCACCGCGTGCGCAGTGTAAGTGTCCCGCCCTCCGGCATCGCGTCCACCGCATTGAAGATCAGATTCGTGAGGGCATCCCGGATCTCCCCTTCCGCGCCCATGACTTCCACCGGCTCGGCAGAGAATGCCGTGCGCAGTTCGATCATTGCGCCTCGTTGGAGTGCCAGGTCGCTCCAGCGTGCTTTGGTCAGCTCGATTACCTGCTGGAGAGTGCGATTGAGCTCAATACGCGCCAATTCGAGCTGCGGCTCGCGCGGTCGATAGAACTCTCGCATGCGCGCGACGGTTGCTGCCACATCGTCTATGGCCCGCTGGATGGTCGTGAGATGACCGCGCGCCCGGTCGCTCAGATTCGGCTCGCGCTCCAGTAGCGAATCGGTGTACAGCGAGATCGGTGAAATGGCGTTGTTGATGTCGTGCGCAATGCCACTCGCCATCTGCCCAAGCGCGCGCAGGCGCTCCTGCTGCATCACTGTATGCTGGCTTTGCCGCAGATCCTCGTAAGCCTGTTGAAGAGCGGTGTACAGCTGCATCTGATGGGACGCCAGCGCAACGTGCTCGGTGAGCTGCCGGAGGAATTCGCAATCGGTGCTGGCAAAGGCATTCTCTGTGCGCCGTGAGGCGATGAGCACTCCGGCTACGCGGTTCTCCACGGCAAGCGGCGCGATAACCACCGAACGCAGTCCATTCTGCGCGAGGCGCTGCGGAAATGGGAAAGGTACCTCGCGCACGTCGGGCTCGTAGACCAGTTCACCCTTGATGCAGCGGCTGAGTCCGTTGCTGTCCACGGGCACTTGGGTGTGCTCGGTCATCTGCATTGCCGCTGCCAGCGCCGTGCTTGTGATGCCCACGGAGGCTACCTGCAAATTCGCGCCGTCCGAGAGGCAAATACAGCCGAAGTCGATAGGCAGGCTATCCTCGAGGCTGCTGAGGACCACCCGGAACAGACTGGGTAGATCCTGCCGTTCGCCGATCGCGCGTGTAATGTGCTGCAAAAGCTGCAGGTTTCCTAGCTGTGACTTGAGTTTTCCGTGCTGCTCCTGGATTTGAGTGAGCATGTGATTGAAGGCATCCGTCAGCAGCCCAAGCTCGTGCCCCCCTGTGCAAGTGGCGCGGACCGAGTAATCCCGCCGGTCAGAGACCGCTCGCGCGGTTTCGGCCAGCGACAGGATCGGCTCGGAGACCTGGCGCTGCAGATTGCGCGACATCAAATAGGCGACGAGGCAGGAGACCGCGATCACCAGCGCCGCGATGATTCCGTGCAGGCGCAGTTGGTCGTAGATCGCCTGTGTATCTGACTTCAGATAGAGGGTACCCATCCGCCGGTCGTTTTCGACCACGGGTTGAAAGCCCACCAAGTGCTGCTGCTCGAAGCGATAGCCGCTGACTTGTGGATGAGCCGGAATGCCAGAAGCAATACCGGCGGCCGACCCGAGTCTCGCATAAGAGGCGAACAGCGCACCCTTACGGTCATACAGCGCGCCCACGACGATGTGCGGCTCCGCCTTGAGCGCGCTCAGGATGTTGCGTGCATCCTCTGGGTTCTCGAAAGCGAGCGCGGCGGTGCTGTTGTTGGCGATGAGCTGACTCAGGGTCGCGAGATTTTGGATGGCTGAGTGGCGATACGTCAGAAACTCATACCCAAAGGAAGCCGCTGTGCTCACGAGCAGCACGGCGCCGCTCGTCAGCAACACCATGGACATCAACCTGCGGCGAATGGGTGTTCGATTCATGACGTGCTATCCCGCCTCCGCCCCAATGATCTGCGACGGCCGCAGCAGCTTGGAACTGATGGTGAGTCCCGCTGCTTTCGCGGCCGCGACATTGATCCTCAGCCGCAGCCGATTGTGTTCGCTCGCGAACTGGATCATGGTGCCGCGTTCGGCCGAGTGATCGATGTCACTGACCGTGAGAATGGCGCGGTCGCCGAGCGACTTCACGATTTTCTCCAGTTGCGTCAGTTGCGACGCACCGATGAAGACAATGTGACAGGCCGATTCAATGTCGCCCGGATCGCGATAGCGCCTGACCGCGAAGGGATGACCTTGCACGTTTTCACCGCGCACGGTCACATCGAGCTCGGCACCGAAGGGATCCTCGCCGACGATGCAGATCGAGAAGGGGGCATCCGCGGCACCCAATGCCTGCGGTGGCCACACCACGAACTGGGCAAAATTAAACAAGAAGACGGCCTTCACTTGATACTCGGTGGGGCCCGCCGCGAGAGCGGGCGCTACGCCTGCAAGCCACACCAGCACAAGAGCTCTCAGAACTGACATTGGATCCGGCCGAAGAGGCTGCGTCGGATCTCGACCCGCGATGGGTCCGGGAAGCCGTACTCCGGATGCTGTGCGTGCAGAAGGTTTTCACCCACGACGGACAATTCGATCTTCGGCGTCGGGTGCCAGCCGAGTCGCGCATTGAGCTCGAAGTAGCTCGGCACAATTCCCACGACCGCGGCGTTGTTGATGTGCAGCGTATCCACCCACCGCAAGGCAGTGCTCACATCGAGGTTTCGGCCCAAATCCAACGCGGAGCGCAGCGAGAATTGCTGCTGCGGGTCGGCGGTTTCATTGTGAGCGTCACTGAAATCGAACCGTCCCGCCTTGACGTGCAGATCCTCCTTCAGAAGCGTGTAGCCGGCATGCAGCCGCCAAGCCGGTAGCAACTGGTAGTCGGTGCTCAACTCGAGGCCGTACGTGTGCCCCTCCAGATCGTTCTGGAAAACGAGGGGGAATGGCAGGCCGGGAATTGTGGGCTCGGGGCTCGGGGCGGTGCTGCGCACGTGGTCGTATCGGTTGTAGAAGGTTGACAGCGAGGTCGCAAGCTTCGTGCTGACCTGCGCCCGGTAACCCAATTCGTAGGCCACCACGGTCTCGGATTTAAAGCCCGAGCCACCTTGCAAGAGCACCAGGCCGGTTGACGGTGCCGGTTCGGCCAGATCATGATCGATGCGGGACGGGGTACGTACTGCGCGAGACACGGCGGACCAGAGTGTCTGGTTCAAGGCCGGGATCCATAGAAGCCGTACGCTGGGCTCGACTTCATATCCGGTGTAGTCGTTGTGCTCGAGCTTCGTACCGGCCGTGAAAAACACCTCTGGCCGTAGCATGACTTCATCCTGCACGAAGCCGCTGAACAGATTCTGAGTCAACGTTGGCGGAAAAAATGATAGGGACAGCGCGTTGGAGACGACGTCGTGCGTCAAGCGATAGCCCAAACCCCACACCACGCGGTGCCGCTCGCCCATGCGAAGGTGATGCTGAAAATCCACATCGTATGTGTTGAGGTCGTCGGCGATAACACCCGCCGGAGCGAATGCCATCGCAGCCGTGGGAAGCGATATATGTGTGCGGTCGAAGTACGTCTGCAGGCTCATATCGGAATCCTGCGTCAGCGTATGCGACCACCGTCCCAGGATATTGCCGCCGCTGAAGCGCAATTCACCGGTCGCCGTGTGATCACCACTGCCGCCGTAAAGGTCCCCCTGCAACGTCAGGGTGTCATCCGAGGACCTCTGGGCATCGATGCGAAATCCGCCGCGCCCCTGGCGCCACGCGTCATGCGCACGCTCGCCGCCCGCCAGCACTTCCGCATCGCCTTCGAAGTATTTCCCGTAGATGCGGAAATAGACATTGGGAGCGAGCATTCCGCCGTAGCGCACCGTGCCGAAATCCTGCCAGTGTGAGCCGCCACCGCCTTCCAGGTAGAGCCCTTGGGTGTTGCTGGCGCTCTTTGTGGTGATGTTGATCACCCCATTGACCGCGTTCGCACCCCACAGCGTGCTCCCTGGGCCGCTGATGACTTCAATGCGATCAAGATCGGCCAGCGGATAATCCTGCGCGTTCCAGAACACGCCGGAATAAAGTGGGGTGTAGACGCTGCGGCCGTCCACCAGCACCAGTAGCTTGTTACTGAGACTCGTGTTGAAACCCCGCGCGCTGATGGCCCAATCGTGGGAATTCTTCTGCGCGAGCTGCAAATTATCGGCGAGCCGCAGGGCTTCCGGAAGGCTCTGGGCACCGGACTCCTGGATCTCATCGTGGGTGATCACTTGGATGGCCGAGGCGGTTGCGGCCAACTTCTCAGGGCGCTTCGAGACCGAAGTGACCTCGAGACCCATCAGCTCCTCCACGCTGAGTTTCTTCAGTTCGGCCGCGGACTCCGAGGGCTCATCGGCTCGAGCGATCGTGAGGGCGAGGAATGCGGCTGCGGACATCCAGCCGAGTTGGGCCGCGCGCATCATTTCCTTGACCGCATGTGAGAGTGCATTGAGAACCCCGCGTTTACCTTAACGCGAAACACTGCGCAGACTACGTGTCCGTCACACATCGAGGCGTGAAGTGAGCCACAGTATCATCTGCCATCCAACCAACTCCGGCACGGTGATCTAACGCCGCGTCGCTTTGAACGAGTCCTGATTGCATGTTGGGTAAGATGTGTGCTGTTGCGGTCCCAAACGTCAATGGATATGTTGATAGGACGCATGGACGACACGGATCCGCGGCGCAGCACGCGCGTATCCTGGCAAACAGCAGATTGCAATGCAGCATTTTACAAGTAACCTGTGAGTGTGACGTACGTCGCGGTTCAGCTCACTTGAAGCCGTAACACCTCACGACCCGGTTCGACGGCAACTGTTAGATTGAGAAGGGCTTTTTGAGGAGCAGGTGTAGAGACAATGGACGTGCGGGTGCTGATGGTTGAGGACACCGAGACGGACGCGGAGCTGGCCCGTCGGAGTCTGCGCATGGATGGCATTGACTGCTTCTGGAGGCGGGTCGAAACGGAGGCCGCGTTTATTGCGGCGCTGCGGGAGGGCGCCTGGGACTTGATCCTCTCGGACTTCTCTCTTCCGACATTTGACGGGCTTTCCGCACTGGCCATCGCCGTGCGCGAGGCGCCCGACGTTCCCTTTATCTTTGTGTCGGGGACGATCGGCGAGGAGCGTGCCATTGAGGCTCTTCGTCGCGGTGCCATCGACTACGTCCTGAAGACGAATCTGAAACGACTTGCGCCAGCGGTTCGCCGAGCGCTGCACGAGGCAGGGCAACGCATCGCCCGACGCGTCGCGGAAGAGCGTCTCCGGGATGTGATTGATACCTCCCGGGACTGGATCTGGGAACTCGATCGCAATGGAGTGTTTGTATTCAGCAGCGACTCGGTTTCCGGCGTGTTAGGGATCGAGCCTGCGCAGATTCTTGGGACTCACTTCAGCGAGTGGGTTCAGGACTACGACCGAGGGCGTGTACAGCAGGCGATGACCGCACTCGACAGCCGCTCGCGCACGCTTGATTCCTCGACTGCCCGTTGGCGTCACGCTGACGGGAGTACGCGCTGGCTGGAGCGACATGCGCTCGCACTTGTTGACTCCACCGGTTCGGTGACCGGCTTTCGCGGCGCAGATCGTGACGTCACAGAACGCGAGGAGCAGCAATTACGGATCACTCGACTCACTCGCATTCTCGAGATGCTCTCCGGGATCAACACCGCGGTCGTGCGCATTCGGGATCGAATGGAGCTGTTCCGCGAGGTGTGCCGCATTTCTGTGAACACGGGCCGTTATGTGACCGCTCTTGTGGCGTTCCTGGAGCCGGGCGCGCGGACCGCGCGTCCATTTGCGTGGTCTGGCGCCGAAGACGCCGATGTGAGGGATCGGGTCTTCGTTGTTGCCCCGACAGAGGCGGAGGATTCAAGCGTGAGCGGCCGGGTGTTGCGGACAGGAGAAATGTTCCTGTGCAATGATATAACGCAGCTTGAAACCCCTATCCGCGCATGGCCGACACTCCGTGACGCTAAATTCCGCTCTGTAGCAGCGCTGCCGCTGACAGTTGACGCCACGACCGTGGGTGTGTTGCTGCTGACGGCGCTGGATAGCGGCGCCGTGACCGGTGAAGAGACTCGGTTGCTGGGGGAAGTGGCAGCCAACCTATCGTACGCGCTGCAATATTTCGAGAAGGAGAGCGCGGTTCAGTTCCTGTCGTACTTTGATCCGCTCACGGGGCTTGCGAAGCGAGTCTTGTTTTGCGAGCGCCTGGCGATTCGCAGAGCCCAGGAGCCTCAGCCCGCCATCGCGGTGCTCGACATCGAACACCTGAGTATCATTAATGATTCGTACGGTCGTCACGCCGGGGACCGCTTGCTGCAGGAGATCGCTGATCGTTTGAAGAGCCGCTTTCGCGACAGCGATTATCTGGCGTACCTCGGGGCCGGTTGTTTCGCCGTGGCGCTTGCGGCGGCGGGTAGCCAGGATGGAGCTCTACGCGACTTGCAACAGCATACAATAGCGTTGTTTGAGCGGCCGTTTCGAATCGAAGGTCACGACCTGCCGGTGACAATCAAGTCCGGACTCGCTTGCGCAGGCCCCGAGAGTAGCGATGCGGAGTCGCTTTTGCAGAACGCCGAAGCCGCGCTTCGGCAGGCGAAGGCTGCCGGCGAGCAGTATCAGCACCACCAACGGGAACTGAGCTCGAAACTGGCGGCGCGGCTGGCTCTCGAACACCGGCTGCGCGGTGCCTTGGACAATCAACAGTACATACTGTACTACCAGCCGAAGATCGATATCGCGACCGGCCGGCTCGAGGGTGTGGAGGCGCTCCTGCGGTGGAACGATCCGGAACGTGGGTTGGTTTCGCCGGCCGAATTTCTTCCGATTCTGGAATCCACGGGAATGATTGTGACTGTCGGGGAATGGGCTCTGCGACAGGCGGCGACCGACTGTCGGCGCTGGCAAGGCGCAGGTCTGCACCCAGTCCACATCGCAGTTAACTGTTCGCCGCTGCAGCTGCGGCGGCGCGGGTTCGTAGAGCAGGTCCTGCATACACTGGAGGGATGGGGACGGGACGGATGGGGTGTCGATCTTGAGATAACGGAGAGCCTTCTCATTGATCCGGGTTCGTCCGAGGTTCACCGATTGCGGGCCCTGCGTGACGCCGGTGTGCGGATTGCTATTGACGACTTCGGCACGGGCTACTCCTCGCTCAGCAGGCTCTCAGATCTGCCCGTGGACACACTGAAGATCGATCGCTCGTTCATCATGGGGCTGCCTGACAATCGCGCCGCTGCGCGGCTCGTGCCCACTATCATCGGCCTTGCGCGTGCCTTCGACCTGATCACGGTCGCGGAGGGCGTCGAAACACGCGAGCAATTCGAGTTCCTGGCGCGCATCGGTTGCGACCAGTCGCAAGGATATCTACACGCGCGGCCGATGCCAGCGGCGGACTTGGAGGTTCTGCTCGCGGAGCGGGCGAAGACGGCGACTGCTGAAGCGCCGCGATCATCCGAGGAGATGCACGTCCTGCGATACCGCGCGAAGGCTGATGGGTAAGCGAGGCGCGGTAACGAACCATCCATTCAAATGCGTCTGCATGCGAACGTCGTTGGCGACTTGGCCCGCGGCAATTCGCACGGGACGGCTCACTGTGATCGGTTTTGCGTCGAGCTGGACTGTGGCTTTCTCCCGGGCGCGGACGAGCGACTTTACCCGCGTTGCCGCGGCTGATTCATTCTGGGCGTGAGCTCTCTGTGCAGTGCTCGGCGAAGTCTGGGCATCCGATGTCAGCGCACGCGCTCTGCGAACTTGTGGCGACTCGTCAAGGCGCTGCCTTGATGTACGCTTCGCAGTGAAGAAAGCTCGACTGCGCCATTCGGAATACGGCTGCGCCTCGTTAGCCCGGCTTGTGGTGGCCGTAGTGATCGCCTGTGCGCAGATTCTTATAGTGGCCACCTTTGTGGGATGATCCGTGACCGTCCGCATAGTGTCCACCGTGACTGGTGGTGTGATGGCCGCCGCCGTAGTTTGGTCCGCTCCTGTGGCCGATAGACCCTCGAGCG
>JAQGOF010000228.1 GCA_028293745.1 Gammaproteobacteria bacterium
CAAACTGCAGGAACTGGCAATCACGTTCCTGCTCGAGTCGGCGCTCGGCAAGGATCGTATTCTTGAGATCTACCTGAACATCATCGAATGGGGACCGGACCTGCGTGGCCTGCGGCCCGCGGCCCGCAGCTATTTCGGTCGCGAACCCCGGGCGCTGACGCCGGCAGAGATGGCCTTCCTGGTCGCGATCATCCCTGGGCCGATCAAGTACCAGAGTTCATTCGCGCACGGCACGCCGGGGCCTGGGCTGCGTTCGCTGATCGACGAACTGCTGGCGAAGCTGCGGTCGGTGCATGCGATCGGCGAGGAGGAATATATGCAAGCGCTCGGCGAACCCATCGTCGTTGCCGGCGGCAGGCCGGCCGAATGATCTGTGGCGAATGGAAACGGGCGGGAGGGGATCGACAAAGTCCCCGTCTAGTTCGGTTCAGGGCTGTTTCGCACGTGAATTCAATCGACGTGGCAGGAATATGCCGCTCTCAGATTGGGTGTGCCATAAGTTTGCCTTAGGGTGCGTGGGGTCGGGGCTGGCAAGCGCTGCAAGTGGTTGATTATTAAGCCCCTAGAAACACCGAGCGCGGTCTGAAAATCCGCGTGTCGGTGGTTCGATTCCGCCCCTGCTCATCGCAGGAATATTGACCATCGAGCGCAGGAAGCCCGAACGGGCCGTTCTTGGGAATTCATGCCTCGCGTTGTGATATTGCAAAATTTGTAATATTGTAGTCGCGTTCAGCTTAGCAGTCATGAATCACCAGCAATTCAAATCCGGACGCCTTGGTGCGCAGATGACGCAGGTGCAGGCCGCGGAGCGATTGGGCCTGTCGCAGTCCTATCTGTCGCAGCTCGAGAAAGGCCAACGTCCGATAACGCCGGAAATAGCGCGACTGGCTGCTCAGGTTTACCGGCTCTCGCCGGCCGCGCTGCCATTGCCCGATGCGGTGTCAGACGCGGAGGAATCCGACGCGGCCCGGTTGGCGCGACAGCTCTCGGGGCTTGGTTACCCCGAATTCGCGCACCTGCGCGCCGAGCGGACAAATCCCGCTGCGTTGGTATTGCGCTCGTTAGTGCACGATGACCTGGAGGTTCGCCTGACCGAGGCCCTCCCCTGGGTTCTGGCAACCTATCCGGATGTGGAATGGCCCTGGCTTACCGACCAAGTGAAGCTCAGGGACGTTCAAAATCGATTGGGTTTCTTGGTTGCCCTGGCTGAGGAGTTGGCGAAATCCCGTGAGACATTTCGACCGGCACTCGAGCCCTTGCAACAAGTCGAAACGAAACTCGAGCGCGCACGTCTGGCACGTGAAGACACTCTGTGTCGTGAATCCATGCCTGCCGCCGAGCGGCGCTGGCTGGCTTCAAATCGCTCGCCACTGGCGCGGCATTGGAATTTGTTGACTGGATTGACAGTCGCGCAATTGCCGTATGCCAGTTGATACTAAGGGAGCCGCGCACGCTGTGCCGCTCGAGCCGTGGCGCTCTTTTCTGCATGACCTGGATACGCGGCTCAAGGCAGCGGTCGCACTTCGTTGCCTGGGTGGCTTCGTAGTCACCCAACAATATGGTATCGGGCGCGGCACATCGGATATCGATTCCTATCAATCTCCGCCATGTCCGCTGAGGACAATGTTGAAGTCCTTGCAGGTCTTGGCTCGGACCTCTACAAGAAGTACCGCGTTTATCTTCAATACGTCGGCATTGCAACTCCACCTTGCGATTACGCGGAACGACTTCAACGCATGTTTCCCAAAGCGCAGTGGAGAAAATTGCAGCTATTTGCCTTGGACCCAGTAGACCTCGCCTTGTCAAAACTGGAGCGTAATTCCGATCGTGACCGCGAAGATGTCCTTCGCTTGGCCCAGGCTGGCTACATCTGCCGATCCGCAATCCGAGCTGTTCGCTGCGAGCCGGCTCTGTGCCTGAGTAGGGACAGGCTCAGTAGCTGAACGTAGCCGTCAAGCCAATCGTGCGCGGGCGCCAGGTGATCACATAGAACAGAGGTGTGCCCCCGGTCGGGATGCCGATATCCTGAGTCGCCGTCAGTCGAGGCCGGGTATCGAGGAGATTCTGCGCGAACAGCGAGAGGTCGAGGCCGCCTCGCTTGAAGCCTGCACGCACGGAAGCATAACTTTGCGCAGGTACGCTCGGAAACCACGGAGCATAGCCGCCATTGAGTGGATTCTGATTCGGCGCGAGATCGGTCTGCTGGGCACTGTACTGGTAGTCCGCTCGCGCATAGGCTGTGTTCTGACCGAGCGGCAGGTTCGATTGCGCGAACAGAACCGCTGTCCAGGGTGAGCCTGCGAGGTGATCGCCGGCCCGCACAATGGACTGCACCGTGGGCTGCAATTGCACGGTCTCGGTGAACCGCGCATCGGTATAACTGAAACTAACACCCAGGGACAGCGCACGTGACACGCTCACCTGCGTCTGCAGGTCAAAGCCCTTGCTCTCGGCCTCACCGATATTACCTGTGTACTGGAAGCCACACGCAGTCAGCGGCACGTTCTGCTGAATGTTCTTCCACTTGATCAAATACGCACTTGCGTTCACCACGACGTGGTTGTCCGCGAAAGCGTTCTTGGTGCCGATCTCGTAGCTCCAGACGCTGTCCGAGTTGTACGCGGGCGGCACGTCTGTCAGGCCGATCTGGCCGAGCGCGCTATCGGACCCTCCGTAACAGAATTGCCCGACCTTCGGGTTCGTGCCGCCGATTCGAAAGCCTTTCGCGGCGGTTGCGTAGAGCAGGTTGTCCCGTCCGAGCTGGTAGCTGAGCCCGAATTTGGGAGTGACAGGATGCTCTTTCTGCGTGCCCGAGCTGAACACCTCGGGGCCGACCACGAGGGTCTCTGGATAGAAAGCTGTGCCTTCGAAGGATGCGCTGGCGTAGCGCAATCCGGCTGTCAGCTTGAGCCGTTCCAACAGTCGGATATCGGTCTGCCCGAACACCGCAATCTGGCGATCGATGCCGACCCGCGGATCTTCGACATAGATGAAACCGTCGCCGAAGTCCGGCGGCAGACCGAGGTCCGTGAGCAGCGTGGGGTCGAAAACCCGATGGCTCGTCGTCTCCCTGGCGTGTTGATAGAACACACCAGTGGTCCAGGTCACACGTGCCGCCGGGTCAGTGGACTGCAGGCGCACCTCCTGTGTCCAGTTGGCCTGATGATCTCCCCAGAAACCCAAACCTCGGGCGCCGGTTGGCGGGTAGGGATCGCCCAGGAAGATGGCGCGATCGAACTGGGTGTAGTCGGTCGTTGCACTTTGATCCCGCTTGAAGTAGGAGGTGTTGGAAACGAGTTGCAGATCGCCGAAACGCCACTCGATACGCAGTGCGGGAAGGACAAATTTATCGGTGCTCGGCTGGGAAGCCGCGTTGCCGTTCCTGAAGGGACGCGCGAACTGACCGTCGGTCGGGTCCGGCTGGTCGGATCTCGGTGACCACCACGCCGCGGTGTCGTCCACCTGCCGCTTCTGGAAGTAGACCGATGGCGTGATGGACAAATCATCGGTTACGGCCCATTTAAGCGCCATCCGCGCAGTCACTGTACTGTTTGCGTTGGCGTCCGGATCAACGATACTGCCCGTGTGCCAGTCCACGCGGTCCACGTAGCCGCCTTCATGGCGATAGGAGGCGCTTGCTCGAAAGCCCAGTCTGCCGGGGCTGATCGGGCCGCCGCCTGCAGCGCCTAATTCGTACACCGGATCGCCGTTCGAGGTGACTGCGACTTCCGAACGGTCATAGCTGACATAGCGATCGAGACTGGGTTCGGGAGAAATGAACCGTACAGTGCCGCCCTCCGAACCTGCACCAAAGAGCGTGCCTTGCGGGCCACGAAGCACTTCTACACGTTCCAGGTCGAAAAGCTCCGGGTATGTATTGTACGAGGGAAAGGAAAGATGCCGGCCCTGAATGGGTGTGTCATCAATGTACACACCTGTAGTCGCCGCACCGGCGTTTGAGACAATACCGCGGATCGCGATGTCAGAGGACTCCGAGTTGTTATTGTTTGCGCCGCGCACGAATGTCACACCGGGTGTGATTCGGGAGATATCATCGATCACACGCACGCCCTGTGCATCCATCGCTGTCTGGTTGTAGACGCTGACACTGATTGGTACATCCTGCAGGCGTTCTTCACGGCGCTGGGCGGTAACGACTATCTCCTGCAGCTCACTCTGTTCTGAAGCGGCTGGGGGTGTCACAGGGGGCGGAGGATTCGGCGGCCGTACCGGTGCGTTGGTTCCGGTGGGGCGCGCATGAAGCACGATAACTCCGGGGCTCTGCTCGATAACGGATAACCTCGTCCCCGCCAGTAGTTGCTCCAACGCGGCACGAGCGGAAAGTGTGCCGACTACTGATGGTGCCGTACGCCCCTCAACCAGATCTGGCGCAAATAGAACCTGCAGACTCGCTTGCTTCGCCAGAAGCCTCAGGGCGTCTCCCAGCGACTGCGACGGTACGTTGATGGTCTTCGGCTCATCGAGAGCTTGTGCTATAGCAGGTGTCGTCACCCAAAGGCTGAAGATAGCGACGACACCAAGTCGCCAGAGAAGATGGAGTTCGGCGTGTTGCCGCATGAGACCCCCCGGAGGTGCTTTTCCTCGCTGCATCACAGCACGCCGCAGTTGCGGCGGTCGGCATTCATTACGCACGAACAACGACTTCCCGCCACCGGCCAAGTGCGCAGATTGGGCCGGGCTGGCGGGTATCGGGCTCTCGCGCGTAGTAATGATCGGATGAGACAAGTGCGGTCCGATGGAGATACCTGAAACAAAATCGGCGAAGGCTGATGCCTTGTCGGATCCCGAGCCGGGCGCGGACCCGCTGCCGGACACGCAGCGGGCGCTCCTCGTCTTGCTCTTCAATAAGTACCGCGGCGCGTTGCTGCGACATTTGGAGCGGCTGGTTCATTCACGAGAAGACGCGGCTGAGCTGGTTCAGGAAACCTATCTGCGGGTTCTGGGCCGCATACAGACCTCACGCTTTGAGGCAGCGGCGCGCGCTTATCTGTTCCACACGGCCACGAACCTCGCGCGCGATCACTTCCGCCGTCAGCGTTTCCGAGCGCATGATCGACTGGATGAGGTGTCCGACGCGGATCTGCCGTCGTTCTCTCCACCGGCTGAGCAAGCCGTAGCGGCAGAGGAGGTCCTGACGCTTTTGCGCAGCTCAATTCTCGAGCTGCCTCCCGAGACCCGAGCTGTGTTTATAAAGGCGAGGGTTCAGAACCTTGGCTATGCGAGCATCGCAGCTGAGTTAGGCCTGAGCACTCGCACCGTCGAACGGCGCATGGCCGAGGCGATGGAGTTTCTCTGCAACCGCCTACGAGGTGCCCGATGATCCGCGATGGAGTGCAACGAGGATCACCGTCACGCACTGCCGCCGAGTGGTTCGCAGCTCGTCTGCAGCCGCACGATGCCGAGCTGGAGCAGCACTTTTCCGACTGGTTAGCCGAGGACGCCAGTAACCTCGACGAATACGCACTATGCTGTTTGACTTGGGAATTGAGCGGCGCTGTCTCCCGCGATGTCGAGACGGAGCTGGCTGGTCGTCCATCTCAGTTTGGGCGTCGGATCACTTACGCGGTCGCGGCCGTCGTGGTCGCACTAGTGCTGTCTTTTGCGGTTCACGAAAGGGCGCCACCCGCCGCGAGCCAATGGCATACCGGTCCCGGAATGCAGAGGACCGTCGCTCTCGAGGACGGCAGTCGCATCACGTTGAATACCAGATCCAACCTCGAGGTGCGTATGAGTCACTCGAGGCGCGAGATCCGCTTGCTGGCGGGCGAGGCATTCTTCGAGGTTGCCAAGGACGTCGCCCGTCCGTTCCTTGTCACGACAGCCCTCGGCGAAGCGCGGGCTGTCGGTACCCGATTCAACGTGTTGCTGGAGGGCGACCGTGAGGAGATCGCGACTGAGGAGGGTAAGGTTCTAGTGCGGACTTCCGCCTCGAAAGCCGCGGCTGTCCTGGCAAGCGCGGGGATGGAGGCTACGTTGGTGCAGGGTGAGGCATCTCCAGTGCTGGGTCATGCTGACCTGGCGCGCATCGAGAACTGGCGCGCCAATCGGTTGGAGTTTGATCGAGTACCACTCGATACGGCGCTCAAGGAGATCAGCCGATACACCGCCCTGCCGGTGCGAGCACCGTCGCTCGACGTGCAACGCATCCGCATCTCTGCTGTGCTGAAGACGGGCGACATACAGGCGCTCAAAGCGATGCTGAAGGGTGCCTTCGGTCTCGACATCGTGGAGGGAAAGGGTGAATGGCTCGTTGTTGAAATGCGCTAGCGTCGCAGTGCTCGGTTCTCTGGCCTCACAATACGCCGCCGCAGTGGATCCGCCGGTGACTGAAAGCCGCGGGGCTGATCTCATCCTCACCGGGGGTAGAATCAGGACGACTCATGGCTGGGCCGAAGCGTTGGCAGTGCGGCGCGGCGTAATCGTTGCGGTCGGGGATGCGAAGTCGGTCGAGTCGCTGAGAGCGAGCACGACTCGAACTATCAACCTGGCAGGCGGGATCGTTCTGCCAGGTCTGCATGATGTGCACGTGCACCCCACGTTCGCTGGACTGAGCGAGCGGGAATGTCGTATTCCTCAAGGCTCGACTCTGCGGGAGACGCAGGCGAGGGTCCGCGAATGCGTGCAGAGCTCGGCTGCCGGTGCCTGGATCACCGGAGGCCAATGGGATGTTTCTGCACTCCGTGCTGTCCCCAACCGTATTCTGCTCGATCGCGTTTCGACAGAGCATCCCATACTGCTCGAGGACACGAGCGGCCACAGCTCATGGGCCAACTCCAAGGCGTTGACACTCGCTGGAATAACACGAAGCACGCCGAACCCGCCGAATGGCATCATCGAGCGGACCGCCTCCGGAGATCCAACCGGCATTATGCGGGAATCGGCCCGTGATCTCGTCAAACAACATGTTCCAGGCCCGACGCAGTCAGAAGTCAACGCAGCCCTCGCGTGGTCGCTCAAAACGATGCTGGCCAACGGGATAACCTCCTTTACCGAGGCTGCGGTCGGATTTTCAGCAGGCGCCGAGAAGGAGCTGCAGGCGTACGCCGATCTCGCTGATGCAGGGACTCTGAAGCAACGTGTTAGTCTGTGCCTCACCTGGTCTGCCGATGAGCGTTTTGAATCGGTCCTTGCGGCGCGCAACCAGTTTGCGCGTGAGCGCCTGAGGGTCGATTGCGTGAAGATCTTTCTGGACGGCGTTCCGACTGACAGTCATACGGCCGCGATGCTCGAGCCATATCAGGGCACCATTCCCGGACGAACGGATGAGGCCGCTCGCAAGGGTCTGTTGCTCGTGGACCCGGCGCAGCTGAAGGAGTTGGTGACGCGATTCGATCGAATGGGACTGGTCGTCAAGTTTCATGCGGCCGGCGATGCAGCGGTACGGGAAGGCCTGGACGCAATCGAGGCTGCGCGTCACGCGAATGGATTCAGTACACGAATGCACAACGTTGGGCATTGCACATTCGTCGCGTCCGAGGACATCGCGCGTGCCCGCTCGATCGGCGCAACATTCGAAGTGTCTCCCTATCTTTGGGGACCCACGCCGATCAACGACGATATCACCGCCGCAGTCGGTCCGGAATTGATCAAACGCGTGTGGCCGGTGCGAGAGATGATCGACTCTGGCGCCGCGGTGGTGGCCGGGTCGGACTGGGCCGTTGTGCCTTCCGTCAATCCCTGGGTCGGCATCGAAACGCTGCTCACGCGAGAGAAGCCCGGCGGCAGCCCGCAGTCCTTCGGCAAGATCGAGGCGATCACGATTAACGAGGCCGTCGATCTGTTTACGGTGAATGCAGCCCGTCAGGAGGGTATGGCCAACCGGATCGGGTCCCTCGAAGCGGGAATGATCGCCGACCTCATCGTGCTGGATCGCGATCCGTTCGCCGTCCCGTCCCGCGAAGTCCATTCAATCAGGGTGCGCAAAACCTTCATCGAGGGCGAACTGGTGTATGGATCCGAAGCGGTCGAGGACTCGTCCGCCTCGGGATCCAACAATGCCCGTGCATCCACTCGTAACGGACGGTGGCTGATGGTCGTGAAAACGGTCAGCAAGGATCCGCAACGTGAAACTCAGTTCAACGAGTGGTATGACAAGATCGATGTGCCGGATGTGCTCGAGGTTCCGGGCTACATGCGTGCGCGCCGCGGAGTGAAGCTCGGAGCCGATCACGACTATGACCAGGATGGCAAATATATCGCCATTTACAACATGGAAGGCGAGTCCATCGACAAGGTCATCATCGAGATGCTCATGGCGACCCGCAAAATGGAAGAACGCGGACGATCGACCGATCTGCTGAAGGTGGTCGAGCGTGTTTATTATCGTGAGTATGCACCGTCAACTCAATATAACAGGAGCGTTGGCGGAGGCGGGCACGAGTATCTGTACGTACTTCGCACTAACAGCCCGACCTTGCCGGAAATGACACACATCGAGGGTGTGGTCCGCGCGACCCGTTACGAGTTGTACAGGGTGTTGATGACGGAGCCAAAGCGGGTTCCCCAGTATCTCACGCTGATAGAGTTGCGCGCGGACACGGTGGAACAAGCCCGGAGCCGCATGAAGGGTGCGCTTGGAAAGCTGCAGTCCGGCGGTGGTGCGCCAGCTGTCGAGGAGGATGCGCATGCCTATCTCGAGATAAGCGATGTGCGACGCAATGCCGGCACCCAACAATGAGAGGCCTGACCACGCCCGTCGTGGTGGTGTTCATTGCTGCCGTAACACAGGGTGCGCTTGCGGCAGATCTGCGAGTCGAAGTCTTTGCAGGTGATTTCGCCAGTGTCAATTCTTTCATCTTTTCAAACGGCAAGTCATTGCTCGTCCTCGACGCGCAACGCACGCCTGGCGAAGCCCGCAAACTTGCAGAAAGGATCCACGCCCTGCACCTGCCTCTTGACTACCTCCTCATCAGTCACGGACACACGGACCATTTCACGGGCATGGCCCTGCTGCGCCAGGAATTCCCAGGCGCCCGGATAGTCGTGGCGAACGAGGCGATCCGGCGGGACATCAAGAGCTACGCCATCTACATGGACAAAGGAGGGCAAACAGGAGGGGAGCCGGCGCTCGAACCCGCACTTCGACCGAGGTCAGGGGACAATCCGAACGGCTTCGATTATGAGCGTTGGATTCACGTTCTGGCGGATCATACGGTGGAGCTTCACGGCGGCGGCAAGCTGGACCTTACAACAGATTACGCGCCGGCCGAGGCGCCGCATATGACGACCGTATACAGCAAGGAGCTGAACGCGCTCTTCCTGGCTGACTTTGGCTACAACAGAGTGCATTTGTGGTTGGGTGATGACATCGATCGCGAGCGCATCGCCGCCTGGCGCCGAGAGCTGCTGCGGATCAAAGCGCGGTATGAGTCACTGAAACCGACCGTATATCCCGGTCACGGTCACCCGACGGACATGAGGTTGTTCGACGATATGGTCAGGTACATCGACGATTTCACTCGAGTCACTGCGACGGTCAAATCTCGAGAGGAAGCCATTCAATCCCTAAAGGCGCTGTATCCTGATTACAACGAGGCAGACTTCTTCCTGAGATACAGTGTGCAGAATCACTTGAGGTAGACTATGAGAGCTGCGGCGCCGATTGCGACAACCAATGAGAGACGAGATTCTGATCAGGCGCGTCGGCGCCGAATGCGCAGGATGCGGTCTCCATCTTGAGAGAGGCTGCGGCATGGGCCCTCGGTCGGGGTATCCTTGTCTGGCGTGAGGATGAGCTGCGTGAGCAGGAGCGCACGTCTGGCACGTGAAGACACTCTGTGTCGTGAATCCATGCCTGCCGCCGAGCGTCGCTGGCTGTCCGACGAGTGGCACGATCAGACCCTCGAGCTCTGGATTGAAATGATTGCTGCGCCGAGTTCCAACATGCCGAGGGCTCCCAGGCGGGGCCGACAGAAGATCAGCGCAACGGACGCAAGGTCCTTGTGGCCGCAGAGGAATGGGAGTGCAAGACGAAGCGTATGGGGACTCTGGCGAAGTTCTTCGCGAGTTCGCCGGTGTGGGCGTCGGGGCTTGAAGTTAAACGATCCAAGGACAATCTCCGCTCGGCGGACCTATGAGAGTTGCTGAGACGAAGTGCGACTTTCCGCGACTCCTTGGGTTCGCTCCGGGTGACGCGCCGGCGGCCAAACTGGGAAGTGACGTGACGGGGTGCCGTTGGGTGGCTCAGGTTTGCGGGCAGCAGAAGATGGTTCGTGGTGCCGCAAGCCGGGCCCCAGTACGTCGGCCGTTGAGTGAATCACTGGTGGCAGGTTTGGTGGCAGCGATCGGGAATCGAAGGGTGTGGAGGGGAACCAGCCGGTCAGTAGTTTCAGTAACTTGTTGATTATCCTGATTCCTATCGCGGGTTTTGATCCCGCCATTCGGAGGTTCGAATCCTTCCACCCCAGCCAGATAAGAAGGCATGAGCCACAAGAAGCGCTCGCGTGTGGCTCTAGGGCTGTGCCACGACGGGAAGGATAACGGCCGCGGTGCTCGGTGTAGCGGCCAGTGTTGTCGGTCACGCTGTGGTGCCTGATTGGTTCGCGCCGTTACTCGTGTTAACGCGCCGCGGACGGCCCCGAAGGGGTGAGGCCCGCAGGGCCGAATAATCCTTCCACCCCAGCCAAATTCTTCGCAGTTGATCCCGCGGTTTATCCTCGATCAAACAGTTAGTTAGCACTCCGCGGCTGGTTGCAGCGGCGGCCAGAGCCGGCACACTGATACCCTGATTTCCCTCCGCTGGTGGCAGCGTGGTGGCAGCTCCAGGGGGCGGGGCAATCTTCTTCGCAGCCTTAGGATTCAGCCGTGGGTCGCCGAGGCGTTCATCAAGACTGACTCGGGCTCTTGCCCGGCTCTCTGCCGCTCCTGGCCGCAGAGCACTAAAGAACCTTGAATAGCGATTCCATTAATAAGGGTTTATATTAGAAAACCTTAATAAGGTCTCGTCCTATTCAGGCTTTCTCGATGCGCAAGTCCGCTCTGCATCCAACATTACGGGGTTCCGCCGTACCTGTCCCGGGGCATTCTGGATGCTACGCAGTCGTGCCTCCGCCGGTGCCGGCCACCTTACCAGTCAACTCACCGCTCTTCCCGCTTGCTCAACGAGAAATTCAGGTCCTCTCGGATGCTGTCGAAGCGGTTCCGACCTATGCAAATCTGCTCATGCACATGCTCAATCGGCGTGAAGCTGTGGACAGCAGTCAAATCGAAGGGACGCATACCCAATTCGATGGCCTGCTCCTCCATGAGCTTGAGAAAGGCACGCCAGATGCGGTTACCGATTCTGATGCCGAGCAGACACTAAATTACGTCCGCGCGTACACGCTCGGCATTGCGCAGGTGAGGAAGCGGGGGCAACACGCGCTCGACACCACACTGATTCGCAAGATGCACCGACAGCTCATGAGCGGGGACTCACGTGCGGCACCCGGACAGTTTCGCGGTGTCCAGAATTTTATCGGCGGACTAAAAATAGAGGATGCTCGGTTCATACCTCCACCGCCGTCGGAGGTCCCGCGACTTATGACCGATCTTGATCGGCTCATTCGTTACGAAGCGGACCCCGAAAGTCACTACGATATTGGTGTGCTGTCGCGCGCTCCGATTGTTCACGCGTATTTTGAAGCGATTCACCCCTTTGTTGACGGGAACGGGCGCATCGGAAGATTGCTGTTTCCCTTGATGTTCGTTTGTGACGGTGGACACCCGATCTACCTCGCGACATTCCTCAAACGTCGTCAGCGCGAATATTACGACGCTCTTCACGAAGTACAGATGCAGCTGCGATGGTCGTCATGGGTTGAGCTGTTCCTCGAATGCACAGTGGCTTCGTGTCGCCACACAGTGTATCTGCTGCGCGAGCTCCAAATCGTCGCCGAACGATGGCAAGAACGTCTTGCGGCACGCCGCACCCGAAAGCACGCCACCGCATGGCGTGTCGCCGATCTCCTGCTGGGTCAGCCCGTTGTTACGGTAACCTCTTTGGTCGAGCGCCTGAAGGTCACCTTTCCGTCCGCCAACGCAGCTGTCGCCGTACTAGTCGAGATGGACATACTGCGACCCCAAGGGCAGCAGCGCCGCAACCGCGCCTTTCATGCCCACGAAGTCATGAACCTTCTCTATACCGGGATCGATGCGGTGTTGGACGACGTGGCTACGCTGCGAAACTACAGAGTCGCAAGCGGGCCGTAAAGACGTCCCCGCCGGGAATACCGGCAGGGGCGGTGCGCGAGCGTCAGCAGGGGGTGGGGGTCTGGCGTCGCGATGGTGGGGATTGTGAACGTCCTTGCGCGCCGGGCCCAGTGCCTTTGGTCATGAGGGTGGTCAGGCTCTCCGCGCAGGCTGTTAGCGCCGAATCAGGGTTCAGAGTGTTGATTCAGACTTATACTCAAGGCAAGAACCTGACAAGTAATCAACCACCCCCATAGTGCTTGATGGCTTGTGTAATCACTGAAGCCGCAACATCGACACCTGCCTTCACGACACCCGTGCCAGCTTTCTTCAGAGCACCGGTAAACCATTTCCCTGTCTTGCCCTCAGCGATATCGGGAGTCTTGCCTTCGTTCTTATCGTCGGTCACTGCCTGTCGAAGTTCCTCAAGCTCTTTCTGTTCATACCCGAGCTTCGCAACTTCCTTGAGCCGTGGTGAACATCTTCTCGGCACCAATCTCTTGCGCCTTCCTCGGCAGCTCCTTTTCAGGAACGTTGTCACCGATGGCTTCACGAAGCTCCAACGTGAAGTCAAGTAGACGTGATCGAACCTCAGCAAGGATGTTCTCAACCTCAACCATGTTGATATCGCACCATGCCGCATTAACATCGACTCCAGCGTGCAGAACCTTCTTAAAGAGTCCTCCGAACTCCGTGGGAAGGTTACGACGCAAGCCACCACCTTTCGCACGGTAGTTCTTTACGGCTTCCTCAATGCTCTGGATCGACATGGTGATCTTGTGCTCAGTAATGTACACCTTGCATCTGAACACGCAGGATCAGGGCCATCTGGTGTTTCTCAATGCTGGTGGTGGCATGTTGGCGGCCGCACTCTATGGTTTCTTTGCTGCACGTCGACTCCCGTTACGAACTCTGCTGCGCGTCTGCCTGCTGTTCAGTGCCGCGGCGCCCCTCGGCTATCTGTTTTACGACTCCTACGTTCACGCTCAAACGATCGAGGCCGCCAACGGCTTCGGTACTGCATTGGGTGAGATTGCGGTCATGCACCTGGCGGTACGTGTCATGCCGACGGGCAGCGAGGCACTTGGATTTGCCGTGCTGATGGCAGTGAGAAATTTATTCATGTGGGGAAGTGACTGGCTGGGGTCGGCATTGATCGAATCTCTTCATATGTCCTTCGACACGCTGGTGTACATCAACACAGGTACGACACTCCTGGTGGTGCCGCTGGCTTTGGTGCTGCCCAGGGTGCTCGTCAATGACCATGATAATGCGGGCAGTGCGGATTGAGGCTCACAGTATTCTTTGTGCGTTGACGGGAGCCGAAGCACATAGCCTCGGCCTGGCGACGCCTCGACGATGAGGGCTGGTTGGGCCAATGAAGGGCGGTAATCAAAAATAATGATTTGCGCATCACGTTTTCTTTGTGGATTGGAACTTTCCTTGAAGTCCAGAAGTTGGCCAATTTCAGTTTGAAACGGTGTCCGCGCTTGACTATGGGGCGCTTCCGTTCTGTCGGCTTCAGGTCTAGTGCGTCATACAGATACTCATCGGTTCAGGCGTCGATCCGAGTCATTTAAAACTCAACACGCTTACAGTCATGTAGCGGTACCTGGGTTCTGCGGTTTGGCACGCGTGATGAGGCAATCAATAAATCTTAATGGAACATCTTGAGGCGGGAGCCCACCATGGTATCGGGGTACAGCCGTGAACTGGGCGCGCCGTTGAATTCAACGAACTGCACCCGATTCGAGTTGTACGCTTCGTGTTGACACAAATCGGTTGGCTTCAATAGGTCGCAAGACAGGTGTGCGATCTCGTAAGCCCAATGACCTTGGAGGGGGGTATGAGGCGATTTCACGAGATTACTCAGCGCGGTCGCGTTCTGCTGACTGCAGTCGTGCCGATGAGCTTTCTGGCCGGCACCGCTCACGCTCAGGCGGCCCTGCCTGCATCCGCTCCGCCCGCACAAGTGTCTCCGGCGGAATCCGCCGCCCTCCATGAGGTCATCGTTACAGCGCAAAAACGCAGCGAGAACATTCAGAGCGTTCCGATCTCCGTGACAGCGGTCAGCGCTGAGGCTATCAGCCAAATGCACGCCACCGATCTTCAGGATCTGCAGGGCACATTGCCTAACGTGCAGCTTGACCACTTTTCCAGCACGCCGAACTCGGCGGCGATCTACATACGCGGTATCGGGGTTAACGACCCCGACCCGTACACGGGCAATACCGTGTCGATTGTCGTCGACGGGGTGCCTCAGTATTTCTCCGACGGTGCGTTGGTTGACCTCCTGGATATCTCCCGGATCGAGGTACTTCGCGGGCCGCAAGGAACGTTGTTCGGTGCCAACTCGACAGGAGGCGCCATCAACGTAATTTCGGTTGCGCCCGACAACAAGTTAGGGGGCGACGGTGAGGTGACCCTGGGCAACTTCAGCCGGGTCGACGTCAAAGGCGCGGTCACCATTCCCATGTCGGACAGCCTGTCCGCCCGATTCAGCGTGTTGCATCACCAGGAGGACGGATTCGTCACCAATATCGTCAACGGCCGTCCGATGGGAGACCAGAGTCTGAATCTCTTCCGGGCCAGCTTGAAATGGAGGCCGACCGAGGATTTCGATGCCACCTTGATCTCAGAATACGACCGGACCGACAACGGATCGGGCGCGAGTATCAACGGCGGCGTTCCGGGTGAAAGGCGGTACCTGGCGCCCGGCACGGTGCTCAGCAATGCCCTGCTGCCGATGTACCAGAGCCCTTGTGTATCGCTCAACCTGCCGTGTCATGCACCCGATACCTTCTACGGCGCGATCGATCAGCAGGTACCCGACCGCAGTGACCTGGACAACCTGCGCGAAACCCTCACCCTGAACTGGCACGGAACTGCGATCGGGGACCTGACGGCGATTACCGGATATCGCCGTTTCAAGCTCGATGACTTCGCAGATGTGAACAGCACGCCGGTGGTCGGTAATGCGCTGTACCGGCCGACGCGCGGCTGGCAGTTCAGTCAGGAGCTGCGGGACGACATCAAATGGATGTCGATCTTCAACAGCACCCTCGGCGTCTTCTACATGGATGACCACTACCATCAGATTCAGAACTCGCTGACACAATCCACGGCTCCAGGATTCAGCCAGATCAACATCCAGGATCAGGGCAACCACTCGATCTCCGCTTTCGCACAAAACTACTTGAACATCACCTCCAAGCTGCGCCTGCAGGCGGGTGCCCGCTTCACCTCCGAATACACGTCGATGAAGGTGGACCAGTCCAGCCTGACCAATCCTTCCGGAGTCCCGCAGTTTAACGGCGGTATCGTGACGGCCCACTTTGCAGTTCAGGGCGCGCATACCTGGAATGACGAGGGCTGGAAGGTCGGGCTCGACTACCAGGCCCTGGATCACGCCATGCTGTACGCATACTGGGCGCGAGGCTTTAAATCCGGAGGCTTCGTGGGACGCATTTCGACGCCCGCAGCGATCGGGCCGTTCAACCCGGAGCTCGTCGATACCTACGAAGGCGGGATCAAGACGGATCTCCTGGATCGTCGCCTGCGGTTCAATGCAGATGTCTTTTACACCAACTATCGTGACATGCAGTTGCCGCAGATCAACTACCTCCCTAATGCGCAAGGAGTTGTTGTCCAGGCCAATACCATCCTCAATGTGCCCCGTGCCATGAGCAGGGGGGTGGAGCTCGAGACGATTTTCCAACCGATCGCGGCTCTTACCCTCAATGCCAGTGCCGCCTATCTGGACGCCAAGTATCTCGACTTCTGTTTTGTCGATACGACCTATCATCCGGCATCCGGCCAAAGCGATCCCGGTTGTCCGATGACGAGCATTGTCCTGCGCAACATGAACGGCTTTGCCCTGCAGAACTCACCGCCGTGGACGGCGACCGCGGGCGCCACTTACCAGTTCAAGGTGGGGCCGGGCACGGCCAGCGCGCATGTCCTCTACAGCTTCACCGCCAAGAAGTATCTGAGCGCCATCAATGATTCCCCTCGCGCGACGATCCAGCCCAAACACCTGGCCAACGTGAATCTCGACTGGACGCCGAACAATGGCAATTGGACCATCAGCCTCTGGTCGACAAACATCTTCGACAAGCATTACATTCAGCAGTCCCTCGACCTGCCGGGCCAATGGGCGCTGGTTCTCTACGATCCGCCCCGGCAGTTCGGCGGCACGGTCAAGGTCACCTTCTAGCGGGTGCGTGCTCACGGGTTTTGCGGTTGATCAAATGCTGGGGGCGCGTCGATGCTCGATGAACTTCAGAAGCTCTGGGACTTCCAACACATCCAGGCGCTCCCTCAGCGGTATTGCGACGCCATCATTCGCAAGGATATTGCCGCGCTGGCGGCCCTCTTTACCGCAGATGGCGAATTCATCGTGCCCGCCGCGGCCTTCTACGTGGGCAACACCCAGGCGCCAGCATCGGAAGGCGATCGGCGCTACGCCGGACGGAAAGCGCTGTTGGACATGTACGAGGAGAGCTTCCGCGGCGGCATCTCACCGCTGCCTTCCGTCAGCAACATCGTTTTCGAGGTCCAGGGCGATGTGGCGTTCGGTCGCTGCCTGTCTACGATCCGCTATGCCAACAACAAGGCCGCTTACTTCCTGGCCTTTTATGACGATGCGTATGCGCGCACGACCGTCGGTTGGAAGTTCAGCAAGCGTGCCGTGCGGTTGCTGTCGTTCGACAGCAAGCAAGAGACGGCAGAGCGCTGATGACGGGTGAAAACTCCCTGGCGGGTCGAACGATGCTCGTCACCGGCGCCGCCTCGGGCTTTGGGTTCGTGATGAGCACCGCCTTTCTTGCGGCGGGCGCGCGGGTCGCCCTGACCGACGTCGGTCCCGATGGGGCCCGAGATTTGGCGGCAACCCTGGCGCGATTTGCCGACCGGGCGGTCTACGTGTCCGCCGACTTGAGGCGCAGCGAGGAGTTGGACAATCTGGTGCGCGCCGTGCGCGACCGGTTCGGGGCTGTGGACGTGTTGGTGAACAACGCCGGCGTGGCCCCGGGCATCGTCCGCCGGGACTATGTCAACGAGCCGGTGCGGTTCTGGGAGCATTCGCTGGCGCAGACCCAGATGTTCTTCGCCGTGAACGCGATCGCTCCCTTTCGCCTGGCGGTTGAGCTCGCCCCGCAGATGATTGAGCGCGGTTGGGGACGGATCATCAATGTGACGACCAGCCTCGGCAGCATGTTGCGGGCGGGTATGGCGGGCTATGGCGGGTCGAAAGCGGCGCTCGAAGTGCATACCGCCATTTTCGCGGGTGACCTGGCGGGTACGGGCGTCACCGCCAATGTGCTGGTCCCGGGTGGCGCGTCCAATACCCCCATGGTGCCGTTGGAGTCGGGATTCGACCGGGCATCGCTCATCCAACCCGAAGCCATGGTGCCCCCCGCGCTGTGGTTGGCATCGGTGAACTCCGATGGCATCACGGGCAAACGCTTCGTCGCCGCCTATTGGGACCCGTCCTTGCCGGTGAGCGCTGCGCTCGAGAAGGCGGTTGCCCCGATCGCGTGGTCCGCACTGGGCGAGCAGACGATTTTCCCGCCCAACTACGTTCAACGGACGTGACCTCCATGAGGCTGCAAGACAAAGTCGCGTTTATCTCGGGGGCCGCCAGTGGCATCGGCCGCGTCGCCGCGGCGCTGTTCGCCAAAGAAGGGGCGGCGGTCATTTTGGCCGATCGGGATGCTGCGGCGGGGCACCGCGCGGTCGAGGAAATCGCGAAGTCGGGTGGCAACGTGGCCTTCGTCCAATGCGACGTCACCAACCCACAGTCGGTGGAAGCGGCGATCCAACAGACCGTGGCCCGCTACGGCAGGCTGACCGTGCTGTACAACAATGCCGGCGGATCTCTTCCCGGGACAAAGACCGTAACCGAGGCGAGCGATGCGGACTTCTGGGCCGAGATCAATTTGAACCTCTATGGAACCTGGCTGGGCTGCCGATACGGCATCCGCGCCTTAGTGCAAAGCGGGGGCGGTTCCGTGATCAACACCAGCTCTGCGGTAGCGATGAGCGGCGCTCTCAGCGACAACCACGCCTATGTCGCCGCTAAAGGCGGTGTCAGTGCACTGACGCGCAGCTTGGCGTGTCGGTACGGGCGCGACAAGGTGCGTGTCAATGCGATCGTCCCGGGCGTGACCAAGACTGAGCGCGTTACGGAGCGCGTCAAGGGGCCGCTGCCGACGGCCCTCGTCGACCGCCATTTGCTGGGCTTCGGCGACCCGGGCTGTGTGGCAGCGACGGCGTTATTTCTCGCCTCGGACGAATCCGCTAGCATCACCGGTCACAACCTCGCCGTGGATTCCGGGTACACGATCAGCTAGCGTCGCAACATCCCCGGCCCAAGTGAGCGTGCCCGAAGCATTCGGCATCACTTCGCTCAGCTGCCCGCGATCAGCATCTTCACGCTCGAGAAGTCCAGCTTGCCATTGCCGTTTTGACAGTGCAGTCGATACAGCTGTTGTGCGAGTGACCCGAGTGGGGTCAACGACCGGCTGGCGCCAGCGGCCTGTTGAGCCAGGCCCAGGTCTTTCAGCATCAGCTCGGAGCCGAAGCCGCCGACGTAGCCGCGGGAGGCCGGTGCAGCCTCCATCACGCCAGGCCAAGGATTGTAAACCTCGAGCGCCCAATTGCGCCCGGAGCTTTTGGCGATGATGCCTGAGAGCGTTGCGGGATCCAGGCCGTTCTCAACCCCGAGGCTGAGCGCCTCGGCCGTGGCGAGCATCTGAATGCCGAGCAACATGTTGTTGCAGATTTTGGCGACCTGGCCTGCGCCACTGTCCCCGGCGTGGAAGATGTTTTTCCCCATCTTTTCCAGCACCGGTCGCGCGCGCTCGAGGGCCGCCGCCGCTCCGCCGACGATGAACGTCAGCGATCCGGCTTCCGCCCCTGACGTGCCGCCGGAAACCGGGGCGTCAATAATATCCAGGTGGTATGTAGCAGCGGCGCTGGCGACCGCCCGGGCGTCTTCTGCCGCTATGGTGCTGCTGTCGATCAGCAGCGTGTCGGCGCGAGCGCTGGCGAGGATACCTGTGTCGCCCAGATACACCGCCTTCACGTGATCACCGCTCGGCAGCATGGTGATGACGACCTCAGCATCGCTCACCGCTGCTGGTATGGTGCTCGCGACAGCGGCTCCCAGGGGACGAAAGCTCTCGCGCGCCGAGGCGACGATGTCGAACACTGTCAAACGATGGCCGGCCTTCAAGAGATTCCGCGCCATCGGAGCGCCCATGTTGCCGAGGCCCAGGAATGCAATACGCTGCATGATAGCTCCGGAAAAAGTCAGCTCAGATTGTGCAAAGGGTGTTGGCCACCGGGCCACGCAGGCTCGCGGAAGTGCTCCGCGAGCCACTGCGCGGAGATGGACTGCAGGCGGTCAGGTGTCCAGCGCGGCTTAGTGCCTTTCTCGATCAGCAGCGCCCGTACGCCCTCGCGAAAGTCGGGGTGCGCACAACACTGCATCGCGACCACCAACTCCATACGCAAGATATCAGCCAGGCTGAGGGTGAGGGCTCTTCGGTGCAGCTCCCAGATCAACGAGGCGCTCGTCGGCGATCCGCCCGCCAGGGCACTCGCCGCGCGCTCCAGCCACTGATCTTGACCACGCGCGCCCCAGATCCGTTCCACGGCGTCCTCGAGGTCCCGTTGAGCGAAAAAGGCATCTATCGTGACGGCATGACGCTGCAGATTCGAGGGCGGTAGAGCGGCGGTCGAATCCCGGGTGAGGACTGCAAGGATATCTGTGACGATCCCACAGTTCTCATCCGCCGAGGACTGCCAGCAAGCGGAGTGCAGGCGCCGGCGCAGCTCCTCAAATTGGGCGTCTGCGAGAAAATAATCGGCCACGCTCGCGACCTTCGCATCGTGCGCGTTGAGCGAGGCGCCGGTGAGCGCCGCGAACAGCCCCGTATAGCCGGGCATCCGTCGCAGGAACCAACTCCCGCCGACATCGGGAAAGAGGCCGATCGTGATCTCCGGCATGGCCAGGCGGGAGCTTTCCGTGACAACACGATGGCTGGCACCGGCCAACAGCCCGAGGCCACCGCCCATCACGATGCCGTTAGCCCACACCACAACGGGCTTGCGGTACAGGTGAATGCGATAGTCGAGACGATATTCTTCGCTGAAGAATGCGAGTGCTGCCGGATTGGTGGCCGTGGCCCCGTGCTCGGTGATCGCCCGATACAGACTGCGTACGTCTCCACCTGCGCAAAAACTTTTCTCGCCCGCTCCATACAACACCACGCACGCAATGCTCGCATCCGAGTCCCACTCGCACAGGCGGCTGTAGAGCAGGCGAACCATCTCCAGGGAGAGCGCGTTGAGCGACTTCGGAGCGTTCAGCCGCGCGAAGCCGACCGCATGACCGCTTGGGGCGCGCAGTTCCTGGAACTCGACGACTGGTTCCACGTCAACGCAGGGAGATTGTTGTGTTCACGCCGCCTTCCGAGGTGGCATCTTCAAACCACCGGGACGTAACGGTCTTGGTCTGCGTATAAAACAGGATGACCTGCTTGCCGTAGGGTCCGAGGTCACCGAGCTTGGAGGCGCGTGATCCGGTAAAGGAGAACAACGGCACGGGCACGGGAATGGGCACGTTGATACCGACCTGGCCTACGTCAATATTCTCCTGGAACTTACGCGCCGCGGAGCCCGACTGGGTAAAGAGTGCCGTGCCATTGCCATTCGGATTCGCGTTCACCAGTTCGATGGCCTGTTCCAGGGAGTCGGCGGATAGCACGACGAGGACCGGTCCGAAGATCTCCTGTTCGTAGATCTGCATGCCCGGGCGAACGCCGGAGAAGATTGTGGGACCGACAAAGTTACCGCGCTCGTAGCCCGGCACGTCAATTCCCCGACCATCCAACTCCAGCGTCGCCCCCTCACGCTTGCCGCTCTCGATGAGCTGGTTGATCCGTTCTCGAGCGGCAGGAGAGATGACCGGGCCTAAGTCCGTACCTGCCTCGGTGCCCGCGTTCACGCGCAGCGCCTTCGCTTTGCGCACCAGATCGGGAATCCACCGATTCGCCTCCCCCACCAGCACGGCTGTGGAGGCTGCCATGCAGCGTTGGCCAGCAGCACCGAAGGCCGCCCCGATGAGGTTGTTCAGAGTCTGCTCTTTGTTGGCATCTGGGAGCACCACCGCGTGATTCTTGGCACCCATCATGCACTGGGCGCGTTTGCCGGCCTGGGTCGCGCGGCGGTAGACGTGCGTGCCCACTTTGGTCGAACCGACAAATGAGACGGCCTGGATGTCCGGGTGATCACACAGCGCGTTGACGACCTCCTCACTGCCGTGGACGACATTCAACACACCCGCTGGAATCCCGGCATCGAGTGCCAGCTCCACCAAGCGATTCGTCACCAGGGGGTCCTGTTCGCTGGGCTTCAACACGAAGGTGTTGCCCGTGGCGATGGCCATCGGGAACATCCATAGGGGAATCATGGCGGGAAAGTTGAACGGGGTAATCCCGGTACAGACACCCAGCGGCTGCAACAGGGTGTAGGTGTCCACCCCGGTGGCCACGTTCGGCGCCATCTCGCCCAGTTGCAAGGTGCCGATGTTGGCCGCGTGCTCGACCACCTCCAGACCCCGGAAGATGTCGCCCTCGGCATCCGGCAGTGTCTTGCCCTGTTCCGCCGTCAGAATCGCGGCAAGCTCCTTCATGTGCTCGCGGATCAGCCGCTGGTACTCGAGAAAAATGCGGGCGCGCGCACCGATCGGCGTCTTGCGCCAGCTCTTGAAGGCCTGCTTCGCCGCCGCGATCGCACGATTCACTTCCGCCGTCGTCGCGAGCGGCACACGAGCGAGGACCTCCTGGGTCGCAGGATTGATGACATCGCGCCAGTGGGTCGTGGTGGAGTCCAACCACTCTCCGTTGATCAGCAGTTTGACACGTGGCGCCGAGGCACCGACCCGGGAGCTTGGCGAAGCGGAAGGTGAAGCGGCCATGGGATCCAATCCTCGAGAGTCAGGAAGTTGCGGAAGCGCCATTTTGGGGCCGCAGTGGGTACCCTGTAGTAATCTCTTGTGATCAGGCAATCACATGCCGTGATGATCGTGCGCCTGTGAAACCTCGTCGAAAGACTTGAGTCCAACGCGAGTGTCCTATTCAATGTGAGTACGAGCTGCGTACCCACGTAGTGTGAATTCATAGTTGGATTTCACAGAGGTAATTCAATGGCACGTTTGAAGGTTGTCGATCGCGACGGGATCGAGCACACCGTTGAGGGCAGGACGGGTTTGAAGGTCATGGAAACACTCCGTGAGTTCGATTACGGAGTGGCGGCCATCTGCGGTGGTATGTGCTCCTGCGCAACGTGTCACGTCTACGTGGATCCGCAGTGGCAGCCGCGGCTACCGCCGGCGATGTCCGACGAGCGCGAGTTGCTGATGGAGCTCTCCCACAGCCAACCCACGTCCCGTCTGTCGTGCCAGATCGAGTTCACACCCGAACTCGAGGGCCTGCGAGTGACCATCGCGCCGGACCAGTAGTCCTCGACCCGGAAAGGCCCGGCGCAGCACAGGCGCCGGTCAGTAGACCCGCTGATCGAGGAGGAGGCGGCGGAAACCGTTCCAGGGGGCTTCGTTCGCGTGGCCGATGTGAGCCGTAGCCTTCGTCACGCCATACGTGCCTGTGGTCCAATCGCCGGTATCACCGAAATCCCGGAACCAATCGAACCAGAGTTTTCGTCCGCAGATGCGCCATTCACTGTCGCGGTAGGCGAACTCATCGTGATAGCGCCCGGCCACGAATACGTCCCGTTTCGTTCCGCTCTCGTTGGGCGCACAGTGAAATGCCTGAAAATACGTTTCGGCCACCGCGGTGGTTCCGGCGACCCGGATGAGCGAGTTACCCAGCATGTGCATGGTTGTCGTCATGCGCATCTCTTCGAACCAGGGAATGATGAACTGAGCGAATTCCGTGCCGCTCCCATAGAACATCCCGTATTCCACCGTCGAATCCGGCCAGAATACGGTCGCGAGGATCTCCTGGTCCCGCCGATCCATGCCATAGCTGTATCGGTGGAGGACATCGCGAATGGCCTCCCTGTGCAACATCACCGCCAGCCGCTCCTGAAGGTTTTCCATCTCGCTTGAAACACTCATCAGGGTCTTTCCGCGAAGAGGACTTCAGGCGGCTTGCGGCGAGCTAGCTTTCGGGGCAGCGTCGGCTATCGGATCAAACTCGATCCGAAGATCGCGCAAGGACGGAATGATGATGCTTTGGGTATATTGCAACTCTCCCTGGGTGACGGCCAGGCGTAGGTTGGGCAGGCGCTGTGTCAGGAGATTGACGGCGATGCTCAGCTCCTTGCGTGCCAGCGGGGCGCCGAGGCACACGCGTCCGAACGCGCCAAAGGCGAGATGCCGGGTGACGTTGGCCCGATCGGGGTCGAGTTGGTCGGGGTGATCGAATTTGTCCCCGTCTCGCGATCCGGAGGCGATGTGGACATACACGTTGGCGCCCTTCGGAATGGTCACGCCGCCGAGTGTGGTTTCTCGCGTCGTCACGCGAACCATACCCCGCACCGGACAGCGCAGCCGCATCGCCTCTTCGATTACCGTCGGGATGAGACTGGGGTCGCTCATGATACGGGCGAGTACCTGTGGATTGGTGATGAGAGCGTAGATGACCTGGGCGATGGAGTTCGCCGTGGTGTCCGTCCCGGCCACCACGAATCCGATCAGGTTGGTCAGAATCTGGCGGTCGCTCAGCTTCGCACCCGCGGCCTGGGAGGAGATCAGGAGCGTGGGAAAATCCGGTTGCGGATTCTGACGCCGTTCCGCGACCACCCGGGTGAGGAAGCGTTCGAAGAAGAGGAAGTTGCGGAAGGCTGCTTCGATCCGATCTTCCGGCAGGCTGGAGGAGCCGGTGAGCTCGAACCAGCCTTCGGCGAAGGCGCGAAACCGGCCGGTCTGCTCGGCCGGAATCCCGAGCAGCCGGGCGAAGACATCGATCACGAACGGCCAGGTGAATTCCGCAACCAGGTCCGCCTTGCCGTTGGGGACCATCTTGTCGATGTGCCGGTTCGCCAGCGGTATGGCCCATTCGTCCATTCCCTCGAGAATGGAATGAAACTTCTGCACCAGGATGCGCTTGAGCGGCATGTGCTCCGGCGGGTCGGTGCTGTTGAGAAGATGATCGACGGGCAAGCGCCAGTCCGGCCCCGCCTCGGCGACGATCGAGGGTGGGATGTCGTATTGCGCCTGATGCGCGTTGGCACTGGAGAAGGTCTCCATGTCCTTGTAAACGCTCATCACATCCTCGTGCCGGGACACGAGCCATAGATCATGCTTTTCCAGATAGACGACAGGTTGTTCCTTGCGAACCGTCGCCAACCAGGGAAACGGGTCGAGAATCATCTCCCGGGTGAGCAGATCCACATCGGTAGTGGGCTTGGCGGCGCCTGCACCGGAAAACGGACACTTCGACTTCGGTGAGCCATCGGCAGTCGCGCCGTGGTTAGCGTTATGTTCGGTGTTCATAGGCTGTGTGCTCGTGTTGACGGGTGGCACGCATGGCACGGTTTGCCCTGCAAACTCTTCTTGGTGAGCTTAATCTGCGTCCGACCGCCCGTGATAATATTTTCTTAGGGATCGATAACGCCTTGGTGCTCGATAACGCAACCGGAGCCGTTGCGAAAAATCACGGTCAGTGATGCGTCGATCATAAGAAATTGGTGGACGAGTCCTTTTGACGCGGCGTATCAGTCTGCGCATGTCAGTGTCCACAGACATTCTGTTCCAGCCCATCGCGTTGGGAACCACGCAACTGACCAGCCGGGTCGTTCGCACGGCGCACGGTACGGGTATGGCGGTTCCGCATATTACAGACCGGTTCATCGACTATTTCGTGGCACGGGCGGACGGGGGTTGCGCGCTCTCCATCATTGAAGCCTCCCGGGTTCATCCTTCGACGGGTAACGATCTTCAACTGTATGGGGACCAGATCGTCCCCGGGTACAGACGCCTAATGAAAGCGCTGCGCCCGTACGGCATGCGGGTCTTCCAGCAGCTGTTTCATGGAGGAAATGTCTACTCCGCCGCAGACGGCGGCACGCCTTGGGCCGTTTCCGACATCGCGGGGCCCTGGGGAATTGTGGGTCGCCCGATGGGGCAGTGTGAGATAAATGAGCTGGTGGAGGCGTTCGCCTCGGCCGCCCAGCGCGCACAGGAGGGTGAGCTCGATGGAGTTGAGATACAGGGTGCGCATAGCTACGTCATTCAGCAGTTTCTCTCGCCGTATTACAACAATCGCGAGGATCAGTACGGCGGATCCCTCGAAAACCGGTGCCGGTTCTTGCTCGAGGTCGCGCGGGCAGTGCGCGGCGCCGTTGCGCCTGGCTTCACCGTCGGGGTGCGTCTCAGCCCCGGACCTAACATCGCAGTTACTGCTGCTGACTGTAAGCAGGCACTGGAGCTTCTGCAGCGCGAGAAGCTCATCGACTATGTGAATCTCTCCTATGGCGACCATCTCGAGTCGGACAACATCGTGGGCGGGATGCATCACCCGCCCGGATACCAACTGGCATCTTCCACGCAGATCGGCTCGATCGCCTCCGTACCGAGAATCGTGACGGGACGATTTCGCACCCTCGGGGAGGCGGCAGGAGTCATTCATGCCGGCAAGGCCGATCTGGTCTCGCTGGTCCGCGCCACCATCGCCGACGCAGACCTGGTGAAGAAAACCCGGGAGGGCCGGGCCCATGAGGTCAGACCCTGCATCGCGTGCAATCAGGGCTGTATCGGCGGGCTAATCCGTGGCGAAGGGATGCGCTGCGCGGTCAACCCGGCCGTGGGCCGCGAACGTGAATTGTCTGAGTCCAACATCAGGCGTAGCGAGCTTGCGCTGAACATCGTGGTTGCCGGTGGAGGTCCCGCCGGAATGGAAGCCGCACGCGTCGCTGCGCTTCACGGCCATCGAGTCACGCTGTTTGAGGCGCAAGGGGCGTTAGGCGGGACGGTCGCGCTCGCGCAGTCGGCTCCGAATCTTCGGACACTCGGTGACATCACCCAGTGGCTGGAGCGGGAAATCCGGCGTCTAGGGGTGATTTGCCATGTGAATACCCGAGCAACCGAGTCGGCCGTGCGCGCGCTGCGACCGGATACCGTCATCGTGGCAACAGGGTCGGTCCCGCGTAAGGACGCCTTGCAGCCGGCGATGCTGGGCCAACGCGTCGCGGGCGTCGAGCTCCCCCACGTGTTGAGCTCTCGGGAGTTGCTGACCCAAACCTCATTCGAGGGCGCTCAGACCGCACTCGTACTCGACACCGTCGGACATTACGAAGCCCTGGCCTGCGTTGAGATTCTCATTGAGCAGGGCATTTCGGTCACCTATCTGACGCCGGCCACCTCCATCACGCCGTACCTCCAAACGACCTGGCGCGATCGCCCGGCACTGCAACGTTTTTATCGGCGCGGTTCGTTCACTGCGTTGACCCGCCACGGTCTTCTCGAGATTCAACACCGTGCCTGCTGGGTGCGGCCACTCGATGCGGGGGATTCCGGACGCACCTTGATCGCGGCCGACCGGGTGATCCTCGTCACCCACAATCGCCCGGTGATGGACCTCTATCACGTGCTTCGGGGTGAATGGCCTGCCTGTCTGGTCGGGGATGCCAATGCGCCCCGAGACATCCAGGCCGCTATCCGCGAGGGACATCTGGCCGGAAGGCGTGCGGCGACGCTGCGCCGGGTCGCAGCGGTGACCTGAGTTCAAGTCGAATCAAGCGGCCGCTTGCTGCCCCCGCTGGGCCTTGCGCTGCGCAATATGGGTCGCCGCGACGAAGGCAAATGTCATGGCAGGGCCGAGGGTACTGCCGGGACCGGGATAACAGTTTCGAAATACGGACGCCGCCGTATTGCCGACCGCGTACAGACGCTCTATCGGAACCCCGCGCGAAGACATGACACGGGCATCGGCATCCGTGCGCAAGCCTCCCTTGGTGCCGAGGTCCCCGAGAAAAATCCGCATCGCGTAGAACGGCGGCTTCACGACCGGTGCCAGGCAGGGATTGGGTCCGACGGCGGGGTCGCCTCCGCCCAGGATACGGTCATAGGGGTGATCGCCCCGGCCAAAGTCCGGATCCTTTCCCGCCGCGGCGTGTTGATTCATTCTCTCGACGGACTGCAGGAGTGTTGTTTCATTCACCGCGGTCTTGCGCGCCAGTCCCGCAAGGGTCTCGGCGCGAAAGACGTACGTATCCCACCATTCCAGCGGCAAGCGATCGTCGGGTTCGATCCGCCCGGGTAACAGGCCTCCGCACAGATAATTCCGGCGGCAGTCGGCGTCGAAGACGATCCAGCTCGGGATGGTGGCGCCCGTGGCGGCATGGTCCGCGATCATGGCGCGTCCAAAGCGATCATAGGAGCAATTCTCATCGACGAAACGCTTGCCGAGGCGGTTCACACACAGGCTGTGGGGATTGCGGAACATGAAATGGGTCACAAGGGTGTTGTTGGTCGCACCCGGCAATAGCGTGACCGGCCACCAGTTCGCCTGGTCGAGGAGCTCTGCAGCGCCTCCCACGGCCTGAGCCGCACGGATGCCGTCTCCCGCGTTGGTTCCCGGCGCCATGCTCCACTCCGCACGCGTGGGTGCCGGAAAGTGCTGCTCGCGCATGCTCTGGTTATGCTCGAATCCCCCTGTGGCCAGCACAACACCGCAGCGTGCCGTGAGTCGCAGCTCTTGTCCCAGGTGCCGGAAGACGGCTCCGGTGACGGTACCGTCCGTCACGGACAGCTCCATGAGTTCGGTGTTGAGTCGCAGCGGAATCGCGCGATCCAACATTGCCTTACGCAATGACCCCACCAACGCGCCACCCAGTGTCAGACGACGGTCCCGGCGTGTCTTGCGCCGCCATGGGATATTGAGCCAGTACGATGCCAAGAGGCGCAGAAAAGTCCGCCGCCAGCCCGGCAGACGCAGGGCGATGGTACCGCCTTCATTCGCCGTGATGGCGTAGCGGTCCAGCAGCGAGAAGATAGGGGAGGGGGGCCGCATCTTGAACAGCTCATCGCCCAACGCCGCGGCTCCATCGAAGGGAACGACCATCAAAGAGCGTCCCCCGACACCCCCGGGGAGCTCCGAGAAATAGTCAGGCGTGCCTTCGTGAGGCTCGAGCTGGATGCCAATCGAGAGCAGGTAATGCACCATCTCCCGACCGGCGTGCAGGTAGCGCTCGAGGAGCTCCGGACGGATATCGCCTCCGGATGTTTGTCTCAGGTAATCCTTCACCACCTCGTCGCTGTCGCCGCCGGCCATGAGCTCGTTGCCGGGAATCCAGAACTCGCCCCCCGAGATGGCCGACGTGCCGCCAAAGAGGGGACTCTTCTCGATCACGACCGAGCGCAAACCCAGATCGTGGGCTCGGATGGCCGCGAGCATTCCTCCCGCTCCTGAACCGACCACAATGACATCATAGTCAGTCTCTTTAGACATGATGGAAGCCCTCGAACGTATGTTAGACGCCGCGCTCATCGAAGCGGACGAAAGCTGTTCCTGACCTCCGTGACGAAGGCCTCGGGTTGTTCGAACGCGGCAAAATGTCCTCCCCGAGGCATTTCGTTCCAGTGCACGATGTTCTTGAAGAACCGTTCGGCCCAACGCTGTGAAGAGCGGATCGGATCGCCGGGAAACACGCTGACTCCCACGGGCAAATCGATCGGTTGGGAGACGAAAGCCGCCACCCAGCTCTCCCAATAGAGTCGAGCGGAAGCGGTGCCGGTATTGGTCAGCCAGTACAGCATGATGTTGTCCAGCATCTCATCCATCGTGAAGATCTGTTCGGGCGTGCCGGGGTTGTCGGACCAGGCATGCAACTTCTCGTAGATCCACGCGGCCTGGCCGACGGGCGAGTCGGCCAATGCGTAGCCGATCGTCTGGGGTCGCGTGTTCTGGAGTCGCCCGTAGGCCGAGCCTTGTTTGTCGAAGTTCTCCATGTCCACAAAGATCTTGCGCTCTTCAGGCGTTGGGTTCTGGGCATCCTCAGGCGTTGGGGCCACCAACGGCATGTTTACGTGAATGCCGATGCAGCCGCGCGCCTTGCGTTGGGCGATCAACTTCGTGATGGCCGCCCCCCAGTCCCCACCCTGCGCCCCGAACCGGCCATAACCCAGGCGTCTCATCAGCTCTGCCCAGGCATCCGCGATGCGCTCGATGCCCCACCCGGTGGCGTTGGGTTTGTCCGAAAAGCCAAATCCGGGCAGCGAGGGGATCACGAGGTGAAATGCATCCGCCGCGTGTCCGCCGTGCGCAACCGGATCGGTGAGCGGCTTCACCACTTTGTGAAACTCGATCACCGATCCCGGCCAGCCGTGCGTCATGATTAGCGGCAAGGCATTCGGCTCGCGGGAGCGGATGTGTAGGAAATGAATCCCGAGGCCCTGAATGCGGATGCGATACTGGCCGAAGCCATTCAACAGCCGCTCGCAGCGGCGCCAGTCGTAACGGGTGCGCCAGTATTCACACAGGGCTTGGAGGCTTGCGAGCGGTACTCCCTGGCTCCAGTCCGCCACCGGCTCCTTTTCGGGCCAGCGGGTCTGGCTCAAGCGACGCCGCAGCTCCTGCAGCTCGACTTCTGCAACTTCAAGATGAAAAGGCTGGGCTGATTCGGACATTCGCGACTCCGCTGCATCGGTGGAAATCCCGGGCTATCTCGCGCATGGCGACCGTAAGCGGCGTTTCTCGGAAGGCTCCCCGGGCATGCACAGACGCTGGCCCTCATCATGTCTACGAACCGGCGATCCGTGTCCAGCAATTGAATTTGATACCCCCATCACGAGGGCTGATTGTGAGTGACGGGTGCACATGCCGAGGCCTCCGGCGTGAATCCCACAGCGGTGTCAGTGGTTGTTATCACTCCATCATAAGAGATTGATGGACTTCGCCCGTCCAGTTCACGGAGAGTGCGGGCCGCAGCGATGCAACACCAGGAAGATAACGGCACTCGCGCGCGTTCGAGACCACCTAGATCATACCTGTATTGGGGTAGCTATGCGCAGACAGTTGAATGTTTCCAGGGGGGCGCTGGCGGTTCTGAGTACGATCGGCACCATCGCCCTGGCTCAACAAGCCCCAGGGCCGCCGGCACAAGGGGCCACGGCGGTCGCCCAGGAGAATGACTCCTCGCGGATCGCCGAAGTCGTCGTCACGGCGGAGAAGCGCAGCGCCAACAGCCAACAGGTGCCGATCTCAATCAGCTCGATCACCTCCAGTGATCTGGAGCAATCCGGGGTCGCCTCGACGTTAGATCTGGGCATGAAAGTGCCGAGCTTGACGCTGCAGTCCAGTTTCAACGGCATCCAGCCCCACGTCCGGGGCATCGGCACGACCGGGGTGTCGGGCGGCAATGAGAGCTCGGTTGCAACCTACATCGACGATGTCTACATCGCGGTGATGAGCGGCGCGATGCTCTCGCTGAATAACATTCAGCAGGTGGATGTGCTCAAAGGCCCGCAAGGGACACTGTTCGGTCGAAACGCGACTGGAGGCGTGATCAACGTGCGTACCAAGGATCCCACCCAGGACTTTCACCTGGACGCCGCGGCGTCCTATGGAAATTACAATACCTCCTCCGGGAACCTCTATGTCACCGCAGGATTGACACCCTCGATTGCCGCCGACTTCGCGGCGTACGGCAGCAATCAGGGTCGAGGGTTCGGCACCAATGAGGTAACCGGACACCAGGTCAACAAGACCAAGGAATATGCGCTGCGCACCAAGTGGCTCTTCACCCCGACTGACAATTTATCCATCCGGTTGAGCGGGGACACTTCCTACGCGGACGATGACGGCCTGTCTTCGTACAGTGTCGAGCCCGGCTCGTATATCAACATACCCGGTGGCACCCCCTACACGGTGAACCCGCGAAACCCGTTTGATATCTATAACGGCTATGATCCGGTCTACGTCTTCCGGCAGTCCGGCGCCAGCGCCAGGATAGCCTATGACAGCAGCTTCGCCAGTCTCGTGAGCATCACCGGCTACCGGACCTCGCACAAGGACAACGCCTGGGGCGTGATCCCGATTCCCGATCCGGTGGAGCACGCGGGTTGGATCGAGAAGGGCAAAGAATTCAGCCAGGAGTTGCAGCTGGCGTCGCTGCCGTCCTCCCCGATTACGTGGGTGGCGGGCTTGTACTATCTTCACTCGAGCGTGGGCTATCAGCCCTTCTACATTGCCGGCCCGATCATTGCCCCGTTGGTCGGGCTCAACTGGCGGGATTTCGAGAACACCGATGCCAAGGCGGCGTATGCACAGACCACCCTGCCCGTGGCGGCGGGTACCCACCTGACACTGGGTGCCCGATATTCCATCGAGCGCAAGGCAGTCCAAGGGGATGAGAGCGCGATCTTTGGTGCGCCGTTGACGGATTTGAGCTCCAACGTCCTCACCGATGCGCATACCCTGTTCCGGTCGCCCACCTGGCGTGTAGCCCTGGATCGTCAGTTCACGAAGACACTGCTCGGGTATGTGTCGTATAACCGAGGCTTCAAGAGCGGGGTCTATGACACGATTCCCCCGGGGGGGCCGGCGGCAAAGCCGGTAAATCCTGAGACGATCGATGCCTACGAGCTCGGCTTCAAAACCGAGCTGTTCGATCGCCACCTGCGATTCAACGCGGCGGCGTTCCTCTATAACTATAAGGACATTCAAGTCAACATCTTCAGTTCCACGTCCACGGTACTCGAGAACGGTGCCCGGGCCCGGATCGAGGGCGTTGACTTCGATCTGACCGCCAAGCCCATCGAGCACCTGTCCCTGACACTGTCCGGTGCCTACCTGCATGACCGGTTTGTCGAATTCCCCTCCGGCTCCATCACGACGTTGGTGCCGCAGATCGATGGCGGCGGCCGAAGCGGATCCTCGGGCGACCTTGCGGGGAATCGCCTGCCGTACACCCCGGATGAAACCTTGAATGCCGGTGTCACCTATACCATTCCGATTGGGACCGGAGAGCTGAGCGTCAACGGGACCTACAGTTATAACTCCGGTTGGTTCTTCGGTGCCGACAACACCGATCTGCGTCAACGCGCCTATTCCCTGGTCAACGGGCAGCTGACCTGGCGGCCCAATGAGTCGGGACTGGAGGTGACCCTGTGGGGGAAGAACCTGAGCAACACGACCTACGCAACATTCTTCAACTATGCCAACAATCCGTACGGCTATTCCGACCGGATTCTCGGGCACCCGCGCACATATGGGGTCACGATCGGATTCCAGATGTGATGCGCACCAACTCGTGAGAATGCCATGATCAAATTCTATTACGCGCCCGCGCCCAATCCGGCCAAGGTGGCACTCTTTCTCGAGGAGGCAGCTCTTGCGTATGAGCTGGTTCCCATCGACACCATGAAGGGGGACCAATTTACGCCTGCCTTCAGAGCGATCAATCCCAACAGCAAGGTGCCGGCCATTGTGGATGGAGACGTTGTAATCTTCGACAGCAACGCCATCCTGCAGTACCTGGGTGAGACGACCGGGCGCTTCATGCCGGCGCCCGGCTCGCCGCGTGCCCGGGGAGAGCTTCTGTCCTGGCTCGCCTTCGTGGGCACTGGCGTGGGGCCATATTCGGGTCAAGCCGTGCACTTCAAGCGCTTCGCGCAGGAGAAGATCCCTTACGCCATCAACCGCTACCACGTGGAGGCGCAGCGGCACTGGGGAATCATCGAGGAGAGGCTATCGGCACGGCGCTACATGCTGGGGGAGACCTACACGATTGTTGACATGGCCGTGTGGGGCTGGGCTCGGGCAATCGGCTACGTCTTTGACGGGGACTTCTGGGCAACGCTGCCCAGCGTGAAGAGATTGTTCGATGAGATCAGCGCTCGACCGGCGGCCCAGCGCGCGACGGCGCTTGCCACACGCCATCAGTTCAAGACGGACATTGATGCCGAGGCGCGACGCAATCTGTTTCCCCAGAACAGCCGCCTGGACTCTTAGGCC
>JAQGOF010000237.1 GCA_028293745.1 Gammaproteobacteria bacterium
AGGCCGAGGTGATTGTCGGCCAAATGAACGAGTGCCGCGCGAACCTCATTGACCACTGGATCTAAAGCCTCCGGTATTGCATCCCGCGGCATCTCGGACAAGGCCGCCTGATCCATCGTGTAGCGAGCGAGGCGCTTTCCGGCTGCCTCGGCAGCTCGCCAGCCAGCCGGCCCGCTCAGATGGCGGCATCCCTCCAAAAGGATGTTCACATTTCTGTAGAGCGCCTCGAAGTGAGGCTCATGGCGGTCGATCTTCCCCTCGACGACGAGACGTATGAGCTTGTCCCGCAATGCGAACAGCTTGTATGTCGAAGGCAAGTCAGCGTAGATGGCACGAAGGATACAGACCTCCAGAACGAGCCCGCCCATCAACACCGCAGTGCCTGCCGCGAAGATAATTGGTGGAATCATTTCGACCTCTCGATCAGCCGTCAGACGCCCACGCCACCCAAATCATATAGATGTTGGATAACGCACCACGCGGTGTTGCACACGGTGTCAACACAAGTGTGTTCTGCGACAGCCAACGCTCATCCTCCATGAATGTTTGAATCCCTGCGCCGCGGCGCAGAATATGCCACGGCACGAGCCGGAGAACCACAATTTTTTGGATTTGTTGATCGCTCAACTATCGGAAAACACAGCAGAATTCGCGTGGCTGAACGCCGTAGCGCACCGACATCGCGCCTAGCTTCGCATCACGCGACGCCGTGACACCGTCGCAGCACCACGGTGCTTTGGACGCCGCACCGCACGCGCTAAGCCACCGGCGTCCGCAACCAATCCGGGTCGGGCAACTCCGCAAACGCCTCGCGCAGCGCCTCACTCCACCGACTGCGGATCCCGCGAAAGTACTCGTTGTCGGCATCGATACTCATATGCCGCGCCACGTCGAAGCGATCGCGCTTGATGATCACGAGGTCGAGAGGCAACCCCACCGACAGGTTGGACTTGATGGTCGAATCCATCGACACCAACGCGCATTTGGCCGCCTCGTTCAAACTACTGCTGCGCCTCAACACCCGGTCAATGATCGGCTTACCGTACTTGGACTCTCCGATCTGAAAGTACGTGGTATCGGCCGTCGCCTCGATGAAGTTACCCGCGGAGTAGATGCTGAACAGCCGCGGCCACTCGCCGCGGATCTGACCGCCCAGGATGATGCTGGCATTGAAGTCCAGGCCGAACTCCTTCAACTGTTCCGCATCCCGCTTGTGCACTTCGCGGATGGCATCCCCCACACAGCGTGCGGCATCGAACAGGTTGGCCGCCGAAAACAGACTGGGGCGACCGTCGCCGGCCTCGATGTGTTCGCGCAATACGCTCGTCACCGCCTGCGTGATGGCCAGGTTACCGGCCGTTTGCAGCACCATCACCCGGTCACCAGGGCGCTGGAAAACCGTCGTCTTGCGGAAGGTATTGATCTGGTCTACCCCCGCACTGGTGCGGGAGTCCGACAGGAAAACCATCCCGGTATCGAGCAGCATCGCCACGCAGTAGGTCATAGTCGTCAAGTTCCCACACACTCCCAACGCAAGCAGCGAGTGTAGCTAGAATCAGCCGCCGAAACGGCGGAGGGGCGCGGCAGATCCAGTGCGAATAGCCAAGTGGACATCGATCATCGTGGGCAGCATCCTCCTGCTGCTGGTCATCGCCGCCCTCGTGATGACCTCCCTCATCGATCCGAATCTATATCGCGGCAAAGTGGAAGCCATCGTCACCGATCTGGCAGGCAGGCCGCTCGTTATCGAGGGCGACCTGCAGATCACGTGGTATCCGTGGCTGGGCGTACAAACGGGCAACGCCCACCTCGCCAATCTTCCCGGTACGCTGGGGCCGCCCATCGCCGAATGGGGCTCAGTCGCCGTAGCAGCCAAGCTCTTACCCCTCCTCAAGGGGCAGGTTGTGGTGGACCGCATCCGCCTGCAAAGGCCTCACATCCACCTGCGCCGCGACGCGCAGGGGCACGTAAATTGGGAGGACCTGGGACCTCGCACCCCCTCGTCACCTCAGGCGCAAAGGATCCCGCCCCAGGTCGCAGGCCTCGAGATCAGTGACGGCATGCTGGAGTACGTGGATGAGATGACTGGCCTGCAGCTCAACTTGTCGAGTGTGGATCTCGACATTGGTGAATGGCTGGCCGGCCAGCCATTGCCAGTCCATGCGCGCTTTCTAGTTCACAGCGCTTCACTGCCGCCGGGTGGCGTATGGGTGCAGATGGACGCGCCTGAAGCTGCGGTTCAACTCGCCCCTCTTAAAGTTGAAGTGCCCAAGCTGTCAGTCCGAGTAGCCGACGCGCAAATCAAGGGCGATCTCGCCTGCGAGACTTTGCCCGGGAACGGCCTCTTCTCCCACGGTTCGATCGCGCTTCAGGTACCGTCAGTTCGCAAGTTGGCCCACGATCTCGCGCTGGACCACACCCTGCCGCACGATCCAACAACTCTGGGCCCGCTCGAATTGACCACCCACTGGACTTATACGGACGGCGCGCTGGCCGCGAAGCCGATCGCACTCAAGCTCGACGGAGTCACCTTCGACGGCTGGGTGGAGCGCAGCGCCGCTGCGAAGTCGGCCTGGCGCTTCGAGCTGCACGGCGACCACATCGACCTGGGCCGGTACGTCAACGTTGACAGCACGAAGAAGAAGCCGTTCGAGCTGCCCGTGGAGGCCCTCAGGGCAGTCAATGCCAACGGCAGCCTGGTATTCGATCGGGCGGAAATCGCCGATTCGCACCTGACCGATGTACGGCTGAAGCTGCAGACACCGGAAGTAAAACAATGACGCGGTATCCCCAACTCGCCGCAGCCCTGCTCGTCTGGCACGAGCAACAAGGCCGGCATGATCTGCCCTGGCAACTCGACCGGACTCCATACCGCGTATGGGTGTCCGAGATCATGCTGCAGCAGACCCAGGTATCGACCGTCATTCCCTACTACCAGCGGTTCATGGCGCGATTCCCAACAGTAACAGCCCTGGCTGATGCCCCTAGCGATGATGTGTTGCACCTGTGGACCGGCCTCGGTTACTACGCCCGCGCCCGCAACCTCCATCGCGCCGCAGGCCGCATCCGAGACGAATTCAACGGAGAATTCCCGAAGACCTTCGAACAGGTCGCCAGTCTGCCGGGAATCGGGCGCTCGACGGCGGGCGCCATCCTCGCCCTCAGCCGAGGCGAACGATTTCCAATCCTTGACGGCAACGTAAAGCGCGTACTGGCGCGTTACTTCGGAGTCGAAGGGAGTACGGCCGAGAAGTCCGTCTCCGATCGGCTATGGCATCTCTCCGACGCCTGCACTCCGGAAGAGACCGTGGATGTTTACACCCAGGCCATAATGGATCTGGGAGCAACTGTTTGCACACGTCACAAGCCGTTGTGTACCTACTGCCCTCTTTCCGAAGAGTGCTTCGCGAGGGCAACCGGCAGACAAGGTGAACTGCCAACACCGCGAGCGGCGAAGGGAGCAAGGCGCTCGCGCGAGATCTTCATGCTTGTCGCGATGCGCGACGATGGCAGCGTCCTGCTCGAGCGCCGTCCCGAGACGGGGATCTGGGGTGGGTTGTGGTGTCTGCCAGAGTTTGAAACCGTGTCGGCTGCCAGCATCTACGCCGGACACACCCTGCAGGCTGCGGAGGCACAACCCAAACCGCTGTCGATCGTTGAGCATGCCTTCACCCACTTCGACCTGGTCATCACGCCGTTGCTGACCAAGTGTGAGGGCCAGGCGGGCATCATGGATACGATTCCGACGCTCTGGTATAACACCCGCGATCCGGCGCGCATCGGACTGCCCGCGCCGATCAAGACGCTGCTCGAGAACCTCTCGAGCCCGACCTTGTTCGATTCGAGCGCACCGCCCTCATAGCGCCAGGAATGCCCCATGTCCCGTACCGTTCAATGTGTCGTTCTCAAGCGCGAAGCGCCCGGTCTCGATCGACCGCCCTATCCCGGAGAGCTGGGCAAACGCATCTTCGAGAACGTCTCCAAGGAAGCCTGGGCCGGTTGGCTCAAGCACCAGACGATGCTCATCAATGAGTATCGCCTCACGCCCATCGAGCCCAAGGCGCGAAAGTTTCTTGAAAGCGAGATGGAGAAGTTCTTCTTCGGCACAGGCTCGCAGGCACCCGAAGGATTTCAGCCCCCGAAGCCGTAAACAGTTGCGCAGGCTGCGGCTGCGTGTCATCCGCATTCGCATGACTGCGTTATCCGCAGAAGGTTGAGCGCATGAGGATGACGTCATGGAACCGTTGCTGCGGGCTATAAGCGAGACGTCTGAAAACGTCGACGTAACGGGGCGCCCCAGCCCTCTCATGCCAACCCGGAGGCCGCTGCGCACTTGGGCAGGCCACGGCACGGGAACGATATGCAATGGGTGTGGCGGATCAATTGAGCCGCACCAGATCGAATACGAGATAGAGATGCCGCAGGGCAGCGACGCGCCGTCGCTGCATTTCCACTTCGCCTGCTATCGGGATTGGACGGCCCGCGGGATCCGCTGATTCGTACGCGGAAAGAGCCGAAGGATCTAGAACCGAGCTACAGGCGGATCATGCCCCGTTTGTGGGCTACCGCTACGGCCTCGGTGCGGCTGATCGCATCAAGTTTGGTTAGGATGGCCTTGACGTGAGTCTTGGCCGTGCCCTCGGTGATGGCCAGCCGGCGCGCAATGTCCTTGTTGCTTCGACCCTGAGCGACCAGCTGCAGGACATCGAGCTCGCGTTGTGTCAGGCTGGGCTTGGCCATTCGTTGCAACGCCTTCGCGGCAACGGATGACGAGGTGTAGGGGCGATCTTCGCTGACCGCACGGATGGCCGATAGAATTTCCTGACGCGGCGCGTCTTTCAGCAGATAACCCTTCGCGCCCTGGCTCAGACACTGGAAGATGTCCTCGTCGCCATCGTAGGTCGTCATGATCAGCAGGCAGGCTTTCGGATTCCCTTCCAGCACGCGCTGCACCACAGCAACGCCATCGCGCTTGGGCATGCGCAGATCCAGAACCATGACGTCGGGGCGGTGCTGCTCGTAAAGAGTAACGGCCTCCTCGCCATCGCTGGCCTCTGCAACAACCTCCATATCGGGCTGCTGATTGACCATCGCAGCCAGCCCGTCTCGTACGACCGGGTGATCATCCGCAAGGATCACCCTGATCTTGCGTTTCAGTACAGCGACCATCAGTTTCTCCGCTTGGGC
>JAQGOF010000099.1 GCA_028293745.1 Gammaproteobacteria bacterium
GGTTCTCGTCCGGACAAAGGTAATCGGGGTAGACAGCGCCGCGTTGCGGCTAAGTCGGCTCGCTGGGAATGTGAAAACCGGGACGCACAAAAAGAGGTAGTTGGTTCTACCGGTTCCCGATCAAGGAGCCTTCAAGAATGCGTGAAGCCAACAAGAAACGACATCGCACGGGACGCATCGGCTGGCTACGCGCAGCAGTGCTGGGCGCGAACGACGGCATCCTTTCAACATCGAGTCTGGTGCTCGGCGTCGCCGCTGCGCAGGGGACTCACAGCAACCTAATGGTCGCAGGCGCTGCCGGTCTGGTGGCGGGCGCGGTGTCGATGGCCGCCGGTGAGTACGTGTCTGTCCACTCACAGGCGGACACCGAACAGGCTGAACTCGAGCTTGAGCGCGCGGAACTCAAAGCAGACTACCCGGGCGAGCGTAAGGAACTGATGGCCATCTACGTCGCTCGCGGGCTCGATCCTTCGCTTGCGAGGCAGGTCGCCGACCAGCTGATGGCCCATGACGCGCTCGGTGCTCACGCCCGCGACGAACTCGGCATCTCCGAGACGCTGCGTGCGCGTCCGATTCAGGCTTCGTTGGCCTCGGCGGGCAGCTTCGCTATGGGAGCAGCCATGCCGCTCTTGGTCACCGCCATGGCCCCGATCACCGGTGTGATCCCTCTTGTCTCTGGGACTTCACTGGTGTTTCTCGCGCTTCTCGGCGGCGTAGCAGCACGCGCGGGTGGCGCAGGCGTGGCGATGGGCGCAATACGCGTCACGTTCTGGGGTGCGCTGGCGATGGCACTGACCGCAGGCGTCGGGTCGCTGTTCGGAACACTTCCGTAAGGGGGTTTCAACCGGAGAGCGGTATCTGTGCGCTATCGAACCGTTCTCAGCCGGGATACGTCGATGTTGGGCAAACGCCGCCCAAGGACGGGAGGCGTACCGGCCATCACCATGCTCGCGGTGCAGCAATAACATCGAATCAACATCTTGCGAACCGATGATTGTCGGTTCCCGCAAGTTTGTGGATCCACTTGTGGAGGCAGGTCGATCCGACATTTCCCGCTGTTTCACAAGGGGTGTTTCCGACGACAAACGATGCCGTTGTTCCATTAGTTCTGTATCTCGTCGTCGCTTGGATCATCCCCGGATTCGCAGCGCGGGAACCTTGGAAATGAAGTACCGAATGATTACTTGATGGAAGCCGGCTTACGCAGCATCTTGCGGATGATCGCGAGATGTTCCTCTTCGGCCGCGATCTGTTCGCGAGCGTATTCCTCAAGCAGGATGCTCTTACCGGCTACCAGATTCAGCAGCTTGCGGTATTCGCCCAGTCCCAGATGCTCGTGTTCGTAGGATTCCTGAAGAATTTCCCCTACGTCGTGCCGATGCGTCTCGAGTAGCTGTCCGATCTTCAGCGACGGATGTCCGCCCAGCGTGGTTACGTGCTCGCCCGCCTTGATCGCATGCATGCGCGATTCGTCGGCCTGACCCAGCAGCCAGCTGACAATGGGAATTCGGTTGTGCCCGAACACCATGAAGCTGTAATGCATGTAGCGCACCACGCCCGCCAGCTCCATCTCGAGAATGTTGTTGAGCGTATCAATCACGATCTGGGTTTCGCGATCTGAAAAAGGTGAATCTTGCATGGCTCTCTCCAGGATGACCGCCTTGCGGTCATGATCGCCGGACCCATCATACTCTGCGTATGGGCATCAGTCGCGCGGCTGACCTGATTGATTCGGCCGCACCCGTCCTGTTCATGTCACGGGCAAATGGGTATCGCTGGGTTCGAACTGTGGTGTCGGAAGTCCCGGGGCGGGATGGGATGGTTATCGCCCATAGTCCTCGGTGTACTCGGCTGGCTTCGCTCTCGAGCGCGCGCCAGCCGCGGTTTTCTCATCGAGATAATGCCGGTAGAACCAGGCGTTGCCTATGCTGATGCAGATACGACTCTCATTCGGGACCTCCGCACCGTGAATCCGTATGGCGCGCTGTTCGATGGCGTCAATTTGCTGCACTGCCATTTTGGTTGCCAGCCAGACAAATATAAGCGACCCAGAAATCACGAGATAGCAGTCAGCAGAAATTGCGCAAGACAATGTGCGTGATGAAGGAGCGAGAGCGTCGAGCCGCCTCAACGACGCGGTACCAGCGCCTGCACTCCAATCGCAACGGCGGTCGCGGCACCGAACGCATAACCGGCGCCCGCGGCGGGAACGATGACTAATGTTGCGCAAAAGGCCCCGAGAGACCAGAGGCCGCTCGCGAGGCCTCTGAGCACCGCAATGGCAGCGTCACTCCCACCGCTTCGATGGATGGATACTGCGAGGATGCTGGAGATCACCGGGAACATAGATAGGATACCGGAAACTCGGGTACCGCCAATATTGGCTATCGACGTCACTAACAGTGTGAGCACGACACCTGCAAGCATTCGGACCTTAATGTCGAACTTAGGAGGTTGTGCAATAACCGGTTTGGACATCTGGCGCGGGAACACGCGCGGAGCAATGACTAAACTACCGGCGGCCAACACCGTTGCACTGACAATGCCAACGGGCAGCATGAGTACCGTGACAGCGAAGAGCAACCAAATGCCGTACGCAAGGACTGTGGTCACGGGCCACGCCCAGCGTCGCGAGGACCATGCATACACCACGGCAAAGGCGGCGACTGGCACCATCGCGGCCAGTGAATATACCGTCGCGCTGCGGGAGAACTTGGCACCTTGCTCCAGCCACAGCAGGAACAGAATCGGCCCCACGACTACTGGCAATCCCGCCAGCCACCCAGCGACGGTTGGACCCCAGCGTCTTTCAGCAAGTGAGACGAGGCCAATAAAAGATGGAACAAGCAATAGCTTCAAAACAAGTGGCGAAAACATGTGGGTCGCGTGTCAGTTCTTCAAAAACAACTGCTCGCGCGAGCCGTTCGCCGTCGAGCGCCGACTAGCACTCCTGCCGCAGCAATACCCGCCCGGCTCGTACGTCGGTCGGCACGCCATCCCTGAGCGCCAATGCCCCGTTCACGAACACGTGGTGGATTCCCACAGCGGGGGTTGCCGGCCGCTCGAAGGTCGCCGAATCGCAGACTGAGGCAGGATCGAAGATGCAGACGTCGGCGCGCATCCCCTCAGCCAGCCGCCCGCGGTCGCGCAGTCCAAAGTGATGAGCCGACAGGCCACTCATGCGATGGATGGCGCTCTCGAGCGAAAGCACTGCCCGTTCGCGCACGTATCGTCCAAGCACTCTCGGAAAAGTGCCCCACAGGCGCGGGTGCGGATGAACGTCCTCCGGCAGCCCGTCCGAGCCAATCATGGCTTCCGGGGACGACAGGATCCGCGTCACGTCAGCCTCGTCCATGATGAAGTAGACGGCACCTGCAGGCTGCAGCTTGGATATCGCCTCGACCGGCGTGCATCCGAGCTCCCGCGCAATATCGTCCAGGTAGCGTGCGCAGTATTCCGGGTGTGGGTCGCACCATGTCACCAGTGTTCTGGAAGACATCGCGACGAGATCTTCGATGAGGACTGTCGATGCCGCGGTATATGGATAGACATCCCAGGCGACGGGCTGGCGCTGCTTCGCTTCGGCGAGAAGCGCCAATGTCTCGACGCTCCGGCCGAAGTTGCGTTGCCCCATGCACTTGTGATGCGAGATGATCGTGCGGATACCGGCTTCTCGTCCTATCAGCAGCGCCTCCTCGAGGCTCTCCATCACCCGATCGGCTTCGTCCCGGATGTCGCTCGAGTAGATGCCGCCATGTTCGCGGAGTGCTGCGGCGATCTCGATCACTTCGCCGGTCGTGGCTGCTCGCGCGGGCGGATAGTAGAGCCCCGTCGATAGCCCGAACGACCCCTGTTGGAGGCAATCGGACAGCAGCTGCTTCATTTGCTTTGTTTCATCCGGCGTCGCGGACCGGCTCAAATCGTCTCCCATTACCTGCATCCGCAGAGTGCAGTGTCCGGTGAGAAAGCCGGCGTTGACCGCAGGGGCTGCCTCTTGCACCTTCGCGACGTAATCGGCGAAGGTCGAAGCTGTGCAACGGTCGGACTTGAACACCAGCCGAAGCAGCCCG